>JAQVWB010000006.1 GCA_028698695.1 Syntrophomonadaceae bacterium
AAGTTAAACTACAAGTATTTTCGCCTTTATTTTTAAAAGGTCCTGTATTCAGCTATTTTTGCAGATTAATCTTTGTTTTTTGTAAAAAGGGGTGATAATAGTTCGCCATCATTAATAAAATTGACATAAGTGTCGGGGACTTCCCCGACAATAATAGTCTCAGCTATTGGTACTGTAGTAGATACTTTCACTTCTTCATTTATAAATGGCACAGCAATTTTTATTTTGCTATCTATCTTAAAGTATACCAGATGTCGCGTTTGATTGATACCTGCCTGGTCGAACTTATTCATAAATTGAACATAAACTTGTCCGGTTGGAATTATCCTTACCTTCATATGCGGTCCATATCCAGACAGTATTCTGGAACCAGTCAGCGCTCCCATAGGAATCTTGATCTGTCTTTCCCCCATTGTTTTTAATGCATGGGCAATTTCCATTACTGTAGTTGACATAATTTTATTCATCATAATAGTATCCGGCTGGATTAAAACTATTTTGCCTTTATCATCTTTATGAATTGTTACTATATCGGTATATTCGATATGATTGACTACCTGTTCATTTATAATCTTGTTTATAACTTCAGTTTCTTCAATCTGCGCTTTTGATTCCGCTATCTCCATCAGACTCATTTTAATTTTAAAATCTGTATATATTACCGTTATTATTATTAAAATCAGCATTATAATTGTAAGCCTTCTCCGCCATTTATATCTTCCGTACATGTTTTCACCTCCACTAAAACAGTATATGAAAGGTGTCGATACTCTGTGCACACTATTAATATAATTTTTTTTTCAGCAGTTTTTGAAAAATATCAGTAATATCGGTTAGACTATAGATGATGATTTTCAAGGGAGTGGTTATAGCTTGCAGGAAGTTCGTGTTCGTTTTGCCCCCAGTCCTACCGGAACATTACATATAGGCGGCGCCCGTACAGCATTATTTAATTTGTTGTTTGCCCGTCATAATCAGGGAAAATTGATTTTACGCCTGGAAGATACGGATATGGAAAGATCAACTCATGAATCAGCTCAGGGTATTATAGAAGGTTTAAACTGGTTGGGAATATTATGGGATGAGGGCCCGGATATTGGCGGTTCTTATGGACCTTATCGTCAAAGTGAACGGCTGTCAATGTACCAGCAGTATGCCAGACAACTCCTGGATAACGGACATGCATATTATTGTTATTGTTCACCGAAAGATATTGCCCTTGAACGCGAGAAGGCCCAGAATAATAAAATCAACTATCGTCATAATTGTCCATATAAACATAAAAAATCTGCTGCAATTGATGCTGTAATAGATGGTAACCCGGTATTAAGATTTAATATGCCTGCTGATGGCGTAGTTGTTATAAATGATTTGGTACGCGGTTCAGTTGAGTTTAGAAATGATTTACTGGATGATATCATTATATTGAAGTCTGATGGATGGCCTACCTATAATTTTGCCGTGGTTGTTGATGATCATTGCATGAATATCACGCATGTTATCAGAGCTGAGGAACATCTGTCCAATACCCCCAGGCAGGTGCATATATATGAAGCTTTGGGATGGTCGCTGCCTTATTTTGCTCATGTATCCATGATTCTGGCTCCCGACCGCAGTAAGTTGTCTAAACGCCATGGAGCAACCTCAGTTCAGGAGTTTCGTGATCAGGGTTATTTACCTCAGGCATTACTAAACTATTTAGCATTACTGGGTTGGTCTCCTGGTGATGATATGGACATACTATCATTATCACAAATGATATCACTTTTTGATTTGAATAATGTGTCAAAATCAGCTGCAATTTATGATATGGAAAAGCTTACCTGGATGAATGGGAATTATATTACTGAATTAGGTATAGAGGATTTATTCTCAGTAATTGAAGCTGAAGCCAGATCCAAACAATTATTATCCAACGATAACCGCGATTATTTCGTTAAAGTAATATCCCTGGTGCGTAGCCGGGTAAAAACCATAGTTGAATTATTTGCTTCCATTGATTATTTTTTTATTTCCCCATCTACTTACGATGAAAAAGGAGCAGAAAAATATTTTCGTAAAAATGATGCAATTGGGAAATTGCAGATAGTTGACAGCTTACTGGCATCCAACCCTTTTAAAGCAGAACAAATCGAAATAGCTTTTCGTTCAAAAGCTGATGAAATGGGCTATAAAGCTGCTGACCTGATTCATCCCACCCGATTAGCATTATCAGGCCGCACTAATACCCCCGGGCTTTTTGAAATAATGGAATTATTGGGTCCGCAAGTCTGTAAGGAAAGAATAGAATCGGCTATAAATTTTTTAAAATAATGATTGTCTAACCTTTGACAATAGAAGTTTACTGTATTATAATTCTCTTTGCGCGGGTATTACCCCGCTATGCAGCCGGATGGTGTAGAGGTAGCACGACTGACTCTGGATCAGTTCGCCAGGGTTCGAATCCTTGTCCGGCTGCCATTTTATGGCCCCATCGTCTAGAGGCCTAGGATGCCGCCCTCTCACGGCGGAGACAGGGGTTCGATTCCCCTTGGGGCTACCAATAGTATTATTTACCTGCTTAATAAACCGGGCAGGTATTTTTTATTATTTAAGTTTACTTCATTCTATTCCATAAACTTTTTTCATCCATTCAATGGTAGCTCCTATTCCCTGTTTCAGCGATACTTTAGGATAAAAGCCCAAATCTCTTTCTGCTTTGCGGATATCAGCAATTTTATCTCTGGTGGTGAATGGTTCTGACTCCTGGTAACTTATCAGATGGTCATCCTGATTCAAGTACTCCAATATCAAGTCGGAAAGAGTTTTAATGTCATGTGCTTCATTGCCGGCAATATTATATACTTCGCCAGCATGAAATCTGCTAATAATATTTGCCAGAACAGCTGCACAGTCATCAATATATAAAGATGACCTGGTATGGTTCAGATATACTGTATAAGGCATACGGTGTAATGCACGATATATGAATAGTGCAGCCACACTGCGGTAAGGCGAATAGTATTCACCTGGTCCATAAACATTGAATAATCTTACCCTTACCGTTTCCGTCTGGTACATGGCTTGTGAGTTGAGAATCTGCATTTCATTAACCCATTTTGACATGGCATAATCATTTATCTGCCTTATCTCTGTTTCATCCATAATTTCTTCTAACATTAGCTGGTCATAATCCCCATAAACCTCAGAACTGCTGGTGAAAATCATTTTAAAGCCATGTTCTTCCTGTAAGCGAATCAAATGCTTGGTTCCGATTACATTGGTTGTCCACATTTGCTCATAGTATTTTTCTCCGTTCCAGCGACCAAATTCGGCAGCCAAATGATAAACATAATCAAAACTATGTTCCCTGAAAATTTCATTTAGTTGTCTATATTCACTTATATCACAACGAATATAATGATCACTATGATCATGCTTAAGATCGCAAACCCATACTTCATATCCTTTCTCCTTAAGTTTGCTTACCAGAGATTGACCAATTACTCCCTTACCACCGGTTACAAGGATTTTCAGGGGTACCCACCTCCATTTTTTTGTGACCGTTTAGGTCAGTATCAGTAATTATTTCATTGTTTATCTTTTTAATTAATAATTTGTAACCATTGTAATCACAGGCCAGGTTTTTTTATCTTCGTTTTTATGATTGCTTATTGCCAGAAGACTATTGGAATATTCGTTACCGATTAATAATATGCCATGATTAATATAAGTGTGATCAATCCAGCGTTTAACGAGGAGACTTATATCTACCATAATTAGTCCGGTCCAACCAGTTACCACCGGAAAAGTAACCTCCGGTACCTCACCGATAGATATCTGGTCATTCCAGCAAATCATTTGCTCATCCCATTCCATTAAAATCCGGTGTATGGCAACTTGAACAATACCGGAATCGAGTTCATTACGACATATATTCATCATTAAATATGCAGCGATAATCTCCTCATTACGCCAGTCTTCCAGGTCAAACTTCAGCAAGGCCCTATAACGGTCTTTTTCGTTTTTATATTGTCCTATGAATAGTGCCTTATCTTTTGATAAATAGTAATTCTTGTTGCCATAATATTGGGATATATTAATATTTTTGCAGGGATACAGTTCTGACATAAGTATTCCTCCACCCCGAGATTTACCCAGTTTGTATTTTCCCCCAGACTTTCCCCTGATTACGGATCACTTCTCCTTTTCTTTGCTGATACAGGTTTTTATTGTAAATATAATCATCTATTTGATCCTTGCCAGTATCATATCGAGGATGATAAAGATGAATAGTCTGAGCCTGGGTCAGACATAATTCACATTTGTTCTGAATAAGCCGGTCAACCAAATCGTTATCATCAAAAGCCAAACCGGTGAAGTCCTCATCATATCCACCTATATCAAAAAACTCACGGCGATTTATGGCCATGAGAAACGGCAGACTGGTATTCAATTTGGGATAATCATTGTTGAAAGCCGCTTGGTTAAAATTGCCTTTATACTGGTTAACATAGTTTAGAAAAGAACCATCCTGGTCATCCATGCCCACCGGGGTCGCCAATAGTTTGGGCTTTATTCTCACCGGTATGGTAAGAAATCGTATGGTATCGTTCAAATGAAACATTTCAGCACAGGATATTATTAATACATCGCCCTTGGATATTCGGGCACCTATATTCAGGGCAAACCCAGGCACACGATATTTCATTTCCTCAGGTTTATTACGCTGACCGGTAAATACATATTTCAAATTAAGAGTGCGTTTAAATTGTCTGCAAAGATTTTCTGTATCATCCGGTAATCCATCATTTAATACAATAACTTCGAATGGAAATGGTATGTTCTGACGCAACAAAGAATATAAATTCCACTTTAATAGATGTGAACGCTGATAAGAGGTTATCAGTATGGACACCGTACCCAATCCGGCAACTCCCTTCTTAAAATATCGAAAGCTTACTTCCTTATTTTACGCAAAACTTCACCTTTTGGTGTTTATTGCCCCAAGAAGACCATATTGTAGTAACTACTCTAAATATGAATCTGTATACTAAAGCAAGATCTGAAACAAACAGTTATGATAATAAATTTATGAAAGGTGACTTTATGAAAGAATTAACAACTGCCAGGATCAATGATTTAAGCGGAGAAGGGGTATCAGTTATTACCTGTACCAATCGCCCCCTTTTTTTAAATAATGTGTTGGAAAATTATAAACGACAATTCTATAATCCTAAAGAATTGATCATCATATTAAATAATAATGATTTTGACAAGAATGAAGTTAAAAAATCTGCCGGGTGTGAAGCAGTAAAAGTATACCAGCCTGATGAGGGCTTGTCACTGGGATCATGTTATAATTTTGCAATAAAACAATGTCAATACGATTATGTCGCCAAATTCGATGACGATGATTATTATGCTCCGCTGCATTTAAGTGAAAGCATGAGGGCTTTTACCTATAGTGAAGCTGATCTTGTTGGCAAACATGCGCGATTTATTTATTTTGAGAGGGATTCATTATTAATGTTATATAAGGGGATTGCTTATAATTATTCTAATTATATAGTAGGAGCTACGATGGTTTTTAAGCGCAATGTATGGGAAATGATTAATTTTAAAGACCAAACTCTGGGAGAAGATAGTTGTTTCCAGGAAGAATGCCTGAAACATGGTTTTCAAATATTTGCAATTGATGAATACAACTATGTAACCATTAGGCGAAAGGATAGCAGTACTCACACCTTTAAAATGGATGATAATAGTTATATGAAACATTGTGAATTGGTAGCAAAAACGCTCGATTATGTCCCATTAATCACCCCGTCTATTACTTTCTAATTATATTTATTTAATTAAATAAAGGATTATTAATTGAAGGGATATTATGCTATGATTTAGTGGATTAGCTTTGAAACAGGAGTGACAACATGCGTACCCTCATTGCAACAACATTATTTAATGATAAAGGAAAAGAAATATACTGTATGGCTCGTAAAGTAACCGACCAACAGATAAATATAATTAAAAATACCAGTCGTGAAGAGTTGGAAGCGGCAGGTTTTACTTTTATTAAGCTTTTATCTTTGGATTACCCTAATGTAAAAGGCAACGCCATATTTTATGAAGGACATCTGGATGAAATGTCAAAAGTGCTTAAAAACATTGATAAAGGCTGGGATAAAACAATATATTGATAGATATAGTATGTTAATCTTGCTAAATTAAAAATGAGAGCTTGCCTGTAAACTCTCATTTATAATTTCGAATTTTTATTTTCTGATTTTAATAAATTTCCGCTTGCCTACCTGAACAACCTGGCCATCTTCAATTACCAGGTTTTCTTCAACTTGTTTTACACCATTGACTTTTACTGCTCCCTGTTCCAGCATTCGCCTTCCATCACTGGTGGAAGAAACCATGTTGTTTTCATGTAAAAACCTGGGCAGCCAGATTTCATTATCTTCGACAGTTACTTCATCTATATCATCAGGTATATTCCCCTGAGAAAAAACCAGTTTGAACTTTTCTTCTGCCTTTTGGGCCTCTTCACTGCTGTGATAAATGGTAATAATCTCTTTAGCCAGCCTAATCTTGGCATCGCGCGGATTAAGTGAGCCATTATCCATATTTTCCTGCATAGTTTTAATTTCCTGCATATCCACCCGGGTTACCAATTCAAAGTATCTGCAGATAAGATTATCTGTAATAGACATGGTCTTGCCAAACATTTCGTAAGGTTCCTCATTAATACCTATATAGTTGCCCAGACTCTTGCTCATTTTCTGTACTCCGTCTGTTCCTTCAAGTATAGGCATCATCAAGGCAATTTGCGGTTCTATTCCATATTCCCTCTGCAGGTTCCTGCCTACCAGGAGATTAAATTTCTGGTCGGTACCTCCCAATTCCACATCGGCTTTAAGCACTACTGAATCGTATCCCTGCATTAATGGATACATAAACTCATGAATACCAATAGGCAGACCTTCCTGATAGCGCTTGGAAAAATCATCTCTTTCCAGCATACGCGCTACGGTGTATTTACCAGCCAAACCCAAAACATCCACCAGGTTTAACTTCATTAACCATTCACTATTAAAGTGAACTACCGTCTTGTTCTTATCCAGAACTTTAAATATCTGTTCCTGATAAGTAGCAGCATTGGCCATAACCTGTTCTTCAGTTAATTGTTTACGGGTCTCAGACTTACCGCTCGGATCGCCAATCCGGCCAGTAAAGTCTCCAATTATCAGATGCACTTCATGACCCAGGTCCTGAAATTGCCTTAATTTGTTAAGCACTACCGTATGACCGAGATGAATATCGGGAGCCGTAGGGTCAAGACCCAGTTTAATGCGTAAAGGGGTTTTATCTTTAATTGAGCGTTCAAGCTTATTAACAAGTTCCGATTCCGGGACAATTTCAGCTACACCTCTATTAATCAAGCTCATCTGTTCAGCTGCTAATGTATCTATTTCTCCCACAATATAACCTCCTTGCCACAAAAAGTTTAGCACATATAATTTGTATTGTGCAATAATAGGTGCTGTAATAGCGTATATGAATAAGAGAAAACCGACCTGAATACCTGCCAAGCAGGATTTAGCATTATTAGTGTATAATATTTCAGGAACATCTATTCGGGAGGATATTACAACTCATGGCAAATAAACCAGATAAATCGGAAAATAAATCTGTACAACCGGGTCTATGGAAGAAAGTATTAAGTGTTGTTGTTTGGCTCGCTCTATTGGGTACAGGAGCTTTGGCAGGCATATTTTTATATACTGCTGTTAATATGCCCGATTATGATCCTCAACAGTTATCCGGAGCTAAAACTACTTTTATATATGATGATAAACAACAAGTAGTATTTCGTCTCCATGCTGAAGAGAATCGTACTGAGGTTACTCTGGATAAAGTTCCCCAGGATTTGAAAAATGCTTTTATTGCTACTGAAGATCAGGATTTTTATAAGCATCATGGAATTAATTTTAAAGGAATATTACGAGCGCTTGTTTACAACATTGCTTCCAAAGATCTTACCGGGCAGGGGGCTAGCACTATAACCCAACAGTTGGCCCGTAATGCTTTTCTATCCTTTGATAAACAACTGGAGCGCAAAATAAAAGAAGTAATACTGGCTTTTAAATTGGAATCCAATTATTCAAAAGATGAAATCTTTAAAATGTATCTTAATATTATTAACTTTGGTGCCGGTTCATATGGAGTTCAGGCTGCAGCAAATACTTACTTCGGTAAGGATGTCAGTGAACTGACTCTGGCTGAATCTGCACTGCTGGCCGGTCTGCCTCAAAGCCCCAACGGATATAACCCTTATCAATACTATGATCGTGCCAAAGCGCGTCAAAGAATGGTATTGAATAATATGGTTAAATGCGGATATATAGAGCAATCAATTGCTGATGATGCCTTTGCAGCACCATTGGAATTTAAAAACACCGGCAATACCAATAAAGAATACGGATATTTCGTTGATGCAGTAATTGAAGAAGCCATGGATATTTTTGAAACTAAAAAAATGTCCAAAGACTCCAATGATCTTATCTACCGTTCGGGTTTAAAGATTTATACTACTATGGATGCACCATTGCAAAGCTATGCAGAAGAACTTTACGCTAATCCCGCTAATTTCCCGGCAGAAAATAAAGGGGGACAAACTCTGCAATCTGCTATGGCAGTTATCAACCATTCCAACGGGCAGGTCAAGGCAGTAATCGGCGGAAGGAGTTATGACCAAAGGCGTGGTTTCAACCGTGCTACTATGGCCTATCGTCAACCCGGTTCCTCAATTAAACCTATTACCGTATACAGTACTGCACTTGAAAATGGCATAATGCCTTATTATGTTCTGGATGATTCCCCGGTCTCCTTTAAATCCGGGGGTAAAGTATGGAGCCCCCAGAACTATGATGGTAAATACCGCGGACTTATAACCATGCGAACAGCCGTACAATATTCAATAAATACTTATGCTGTACAAATGCTTGATAAAGTTGGAATTCGCAGCGGATTTGATTCTGCCAAAGCATTTGGACTGGAACCGCTGGATACCCCGGGGGCTAATGATCTGGCGCTGGCACCATTATCTCTGGGAGGTCTGACCAAAGGCGCCACTCCTCTGCAAATGGCGGGTGCTTATGCAACCCTTGGAAATCGCGGTATATATATTAAACCTCATTTTATAACCCGCATTGAAGATGCGCAGGGAGTAGAAATATATAATTATAAACCGGTACAAAACCGGGCGGTAAGCGACCAAACTGCCTGGCTCATGGGTAATATGCTGCGAACTGTTGTAACCTCCGGTACTGGAACCAACGCTCAGGTACCAGGCGTGTTTACAGCTGGTAAAACCGGTACCTCGGAGGAATACAAAGACTCCTGGTTTTGTGGATATACTTCCGGTTATGCAGTAGCCGTATGGATGGGCTATGATCAGA
This sequence comes from Syntrophomonadaceae bacterium, assembly GCA_028698695.1. Classification (GTDB taxonomy): domain Bacteria; phylum Bacillota; class Syntrophomonadia; order Syntrophomonadales; family Syntrophomonadaceae; genus JAAYBS01. The sequence continues at coordinate 9,447 of JAQVWB010000006.1, forward strand.
AACAAACCATGAGTCAGATTTATGGCGGCGGTTTTCCGGCCAAACTATTCCGGGCAGTTCTTATTAAAGCACATAGCAAGCATAACCCGCCCATGAAAGGTATGCCCGGCAATATTGTTCAAGTATCAGTATGCTCAAAATCAGGTCTGCTGCCATCAGAAAACTGTCCGCCTGAACAGATAATTACTGAATATAGCAGGGCGGATTCTGTCCCTGAGGAGACCTGTAATATGCATGAGTATTTATACATCTGTCCGGAATCAGGTAAATTAGCCGGTAAATACTGTCCCAATCCGCAAATGATTCCGGTAGTTAAAGCTGCTGAGAATAGTGCAACTCCAGATAAGGTACCTACTGAAAAGTGTGATATTCATACTGAATTCACGCTTCAGGGTTTATTAAATAATGAGGTTTATGTCTGTCTTGATCCTCGCCATGGCGGGGAATTGGTGAGGGCTAATATTCCAGGTCCCTTGGAGACTGGAGGATGTCCTTACGAGTATTTGGAAAAAGTGGTTATTCATCCTTCTCAAAAATTGCCATACTGTAATTTGGATGACCATCAATTAAAGCATAAAAAAGCTTCTGATGTCATTAACAGTATTGTAGACTAAGGCTGGATTTTATAAGCGGAGGCTGAAAGCCTCCGCTACGGTATAGAGGAAGTTTTATAATCGAAGGCTGAAAGCCTCCTCTACAGTATAGAGAAGGCTGGTTATTCATTAGCGCATTCTATCTAAGTTTGACAACGGTAACTCCAAATCCACCTTCTCCCGCCTGTCCATTTCGATAGGATTGTACTCCGGGATGATCCTGCAAATATTCCTGGATAGCCTTGCGTAAGGCTCCGGTTCCTTTACCGTGAATTATGTTTACCGATTCAATGCCAACTAAACTGGCATCATCTATATACTTGTCTATTTCATAAATAGCCTCCTCAGCCAGTTTGCCCCGCACATCAATTTCTTTGGATATACTCTGTGCTTTTTCATAATAACTCTGATTACGCCGTTCCTTTTTGGTTTCATGCGGCGAATCACTGCTATGCAATTGATCAGCAGTAACAGACAGCTTCATAATCCCAACCTGAACTAGAAATTCGCCCTGATTATTTGGTCCGGAAATAATATATCCCTTTTGTTTAATATCATTAATAGTTACATATTCACCTGGTTTAAACTCCCGTTTACCTTTTTTTCGAGCAGGCTTTTGCCATTCAGTTGTTTTTATTTCCTTCAGACGCTGATGTTTTTCCTCTATTTCATGCCATTTGGGCAATTGCTCACGGTTCTTGATAAAGTCTTTTAACTCCTGTAAAGCTTCATTAGCTTCATTTTTTGCTCCTCTGACATAATTATCTGCTTCATATTTGGCTTTGGAAATAATCTCTGCACGTTCTATTTCCAAATCTTCCAGTTGTTTTTGTAATGCCATTTTGCTATTTAATATTTCCGCTTTTAACCCGGATATTTCCCGTTCCGCTTTATCCAGATAATAACTGCGTTCTTTAAATTCACGAATCATATTGCCAATTTCAACTTCTCTTTCCGGAACCAGACTCCGGGCTTTGCCAACCATTTCAGGATTTAATCCCAACCGTGATGCTATTTCAAAGGCATTACTCTGACCTGGCGTGCCAATGGACAATCTATAGGTAGGTTGCAAACTTACCGGATCAAACTCAACCGAAGCATTTTCTACCCGCTCATTTTGATAAGCAAAATATTTAAGTTCACTTTGATGTGTAGTTACTACCACTCGTGCTCCTTTATCTTTTAACTCTTCCAAAATCACCCGGGCCAGGGAAGCTCCTTCCGTCGGGTCAGTACCAGCGCCCAATTCATCCATCAGCACCAGGGAACGATCGTCTGCCAATTCCAGTATGGAGATAATATTGGTCATATGGGAAGAAAAAGTGCTAAGGGATTGCTCTATGCTCTGTTCATCACCAATATCAGCAAATATTGAATTAAATACGGATACCCGGCTATTTTCACGGGCTGGAATATACATACCGCTCATAGCCATTAGAACTAAAATCCCTATGGTCTTTAAAGCCACCGTTTTGCCACCTGTGTTGGGACCGGTAATAACTAATAGGTCAAAATCCCTGCCCAGATGAACATCAATAGGCACGGCATTTTCCCCCAGTAAAGGATGACAGGCACGGCTGAGTTCGATTATTCCTTCGGCATTCATTTCCGGGCGAAAAGCATTAAGCTTCCAGGCTAAACGGGCACGGGCAAAAATAAAGTCCAATTCACTGAGCAACTTCAAGTTATTCTCTAATTGATCCGCATAAATTGCAATAACTGCACTCAGCTCCCTTAATATGCGTTCAATTTCCCGTCGTTCTTCACTTTGCAGTAATCTAATCCGATTGTTTTGCTCCACTACTGCCATAGGTTCAATAAATACAGTTGCGCCGCTGGCCGATTCATCGTGAATAATTCCTTTGATATCCTGCCGGTATTCCTGTTTTACCGGTACTACATAACGACCTTCCCTCTCAGTTACGATGGCATCCTGCAACATTTTCCGGTTATTTTCCGAGCGGATAAAATCCTGTAAATAATCCCGGATTCTCATTCTGATAGTATTAATCTGACCACGGATTTCCTTCAGTTTTGGTGAAGCATCATCCTGCAACTCACCATCTTCATTTACAGAGCGTTCAATTTGCTTTTCCAACTGCATGTCGATAAACAAATCAGCCATAGCTTCGTAAATATGGGGATAACTATCCTCATTTATGTGGTTAGCGGCCAATCGTGCAGCCCGCAAAATATTACCTGCTCCCCTTATTTCAGCAGGAGTTAAAACTCCGCTTGCCCGGGCCTTGTTTAAAGGTTGATACAGTAATACCAGACCGCTGAGGAATCCCGGTTCTGCCAACCTGATTATTTCCATAGCTTCCTGGGTTTGATCCAGTTTGCAGGTAATCGTTTTAAGATCAGTAGAAGGGACTAAATCCATGGCCAGATTGTACCCACCTTCAAAGGAGGTCAGGTTGGCCAAAAGGTTTTTTATTTTATTAAATTCCAGCTTATCCAGAGTTTTTAGATTCATTATTCAACCCCACGAAAATAGTGCCCCCGCGTGAAAGCAGACGGACTATATTTAATTAATCGATTTTTATATTCGTCTATATTAAATTTTTCACCAGCTAATATCCGATTGAATACTTCTCGATAAATACTTACGGTCGCTTTTATCTGATGCACATTATGCCGGTAAAAGTCCAGTCTAAAACTATCGGCCAGCGGCATAATTAATGGTAAATCATCAAGCAGACTGAGAGTGCGCGAATTGAATACATAAAACCTGCATTCCGCATCAGTTGCCAGAGGAAACTTATAACCCTTTTGGTCCCGCAGATAATAATTATCACGCTGGCAATAATTATGGCAAGTCTGTGAACAACCCTCAGTATTTACATTGCCTAATACACAGGTCTCAGAAGTCATTATAATCAAGTCACCATGAATCAGCAACTCTATGGGAGAATATATTTTTTTTATCTGCTGCCATGATAACTCCGGTGAGATAGTAATCCTCTCTGCTCCCAATCGGGTAAAATATCCCAATGAAAAACTGTTAAAAGCATTGAGATTGTAGTCAATGCAGAATCTGATGTTATTTTCCCGACAGTATTGTACTGCGCCCAAATTCTGCACCAATATCTTCTGAATCCCGGTATGCTCAATTATCTTACGGTAGTCAATCGGGTCGGACGGTTTTTCTATCAGGGGTAAAACCGGTATTATTTCTTTTTCATGATCAACAGCCCAATTAATTAAATCACTTAATTCCCGAATATTAATCCTATGTCGGTCTCCAATACCTGATAGCCCTATATATACACAGTCCACGCCTTCCTGTAAAGCAACATAAGCATCATTAATGCTGTTAACCTTCACATTAAGCTGTTTGTCTTCTTTTTGTACACCCCGACCGGATAAATTTGACAACCATTTTTTCCGGTTCTGCTGAAACTCTTCTTCCCCGACTAACCGCTCCGGATGATACAACTGCATTAAGTTTTCCACCCCTTGGCGGCGCACCCGGTTAAGCTCTGTATAAGGAATAATAAGATTGGAAGGCCCATGTACATGCAGATTTCTTAATTTAAATTGTGTATTGCCCATACGGCCCAGTTTTCCCCGTAAAACCGTTTCATCAACCGGAGTGCTTTCTGCCAAAACGGCTTTTGAGTCGGTTAGAACTGTAACCTGATGATGCCATCCATCTTTTAAAACCAGTCTGAGCGGTTCATTTTCATGTAGATAAACATTAGCATCAACCTCAATTTTTGATGTCCGGGCCTGCTCAATAGTGTTCATAGCCTCAGTCAGCAATTGCTTATCGCTGGTTTTATATACCTGATCACCAGATTTAACGTGATTTAGCAGTTGGATAGTTATCAGGTCACCTTTATCAGCCTGAGCAACCCTTATACCATTTCTGAATATTTCGGAGATTATTAAAGCTGAGCTATGTTCAGCTGTCGATCTGATTTCAATACCATCCCCTTCAGTCAATCGCTCAGTTAATAGTATTTCTGCTAACAAATCAGATTGCTGTGATACTATTTTCCCAATATATACCCCCCGGTTATCCGGCCTTTGTGGACTAAGAACTCTTGGTTCGTCTTTATTAAAATAACCGGTACAAAAATCACGGTTAAATATTTGCCGCAATTTATTTTTGGAACTTATGGAAACTTCCTCATCCAGGTTATCCAGAGCATCGCGGAATACCCGTGTAACTACGGCAACATATTCCGGCCTTTTCATACGTCCCTCAATTTTCAGTGAATGAACTCCTGCATCTCTCAAACAGGTCAAATTATCAATCAGAGATAAATCAGCCGGACTAAGCAAATAGTTGCCCCGGGTTTTATAAAGCTGGTTGGAACTGCCTGTGAGTGCATACGACTGACGGCAGGGTTGTGCACATCGGCCCCGATTACCGCTGCGCCCTCCCACCATACTGCTGAATAAGCATTGCCCCGAATATGAAAAACACAACGCTCCGTGTACAAAGACTTCTATTTCAACATCATCATGGTTCTGACAAACGATCCGGATTTCCTCACGCGTCATTTCCCTTGCCAATACTACTCTTTTTACGCCGATTTCCTTTACCAATCTGACTGCGTCTGTATTATGTATGGTCATTTGCGTACTGGCATGCAATTTTAGGTCAGGTAGTATTTGGCTGGTTGCATTTAGCAGGCCAATATCCTGAATAATGATTGCATCAACTCCCAGTTTATACATCTGATATATAAACTGCAGTGCCGGGTCAAACTCATCATCCCTTATCAGGGTATTTACAGCAACATATATTTTCTTATTTCGCAGATGAGCATAATCCAGTGCCCGGGCTATTTCTTCGCTGCTAAAATTATCTGCACCCTGACGGGCACTAAACTGAGATCCGCCCAAATATAGTGCATCCGCACCATTTCCAATCGCGGCCAGAAATGCAGACCAGTTTCCGGCTGGAGCAAGTAATTCCATGTCTGACAACTCCCTTAATACTTCAAACAAATAAGGGACAAGGCTATTCAAAGCCCGCCCCCATAAAACAACTATATAATCAGATAAAATAAATTAATGAATTTCATGTTCCAACCGGCTAACCCTTATCAGACCCGAACAAGGTATAATGCTTACACCCCTGGTTTCCAATTCATCCAGAAATAAATTCATTCCCAGAGAATCACTGGCCATATGCCCTGCCAATATAACATTAATATTAGTCTCTTTGGCGGCCTGGCGATGTTTATCCTGCATATGCATACCAATATATGTACCTACACCGGCTGCAGCAAGTTTTTCATAAGCCTTAACTGAACCTGCCGTACCACCAGTCATTTTAATAAATATTCTACCTGCCCGGCGTTGACGCTCCCCTGCAATAATACGCGGTCCAGCCTTTAGTTTTCTGGCATGCCTGTATTCAGGTATTTCCAGTAATATATTCAGAACATCTTCCAGCGTTCGGTATTCTTTTTGTGCAAAACAGGTTTCCAGATAATTATTAACCAGATTGTCTGCCGGTGAATGAACACACATAAAAGGTATATCCAGCAACCTGGCCGCATCCACTGCCCGTTGGTGATTCTGGGGAGCAATTGCCCGTTCAACTTCAGATATTCGGGAAGCCATAATTGCTTCACCAATATTTATGGGCACTCCTGCTCTTTCCAGCATATCAGCCTGTACATTCATTACCCGATGTAAAGCTGCACCAGCGATTCCTTCCGGATGATGAGCCAGAACCAAATCTATTTTCTGCCCCTTTTCATTTAAACGATCAGCCAGAAGTATTTCAGGAGTTTCCATGTCAATGCCGCAAAGTATGGTAGAAATGTTCTCTTCCCCGCTGCCTGCCAGAATCCTGGTATCACTAAAAGGGTTGTCCAGGCTTTCCAAATCAAAATCCTCTTTATCAAACTCATTCATTTTTTCATACGCTTTCCAATCATCCTGCAAAACCTGCTGCAAATAATCTCCGCGAATATCATACCTTTTGCCCAAGTCTACTGCCAGTTGGTGTATTTCTTTTAGTTTCACCAGAATATCCTCCTGACTTCTATTATTTATTTAGTATTCTTACTTAGTTTTTTGTCTCCAGATGAGAGATTCGCTCTGAAATCTGGTCAAGCTGTTTCTGAATAGCCTGCAATATAACCGGCAAATCTATTTCAGGATCAGGTTCAAGTGCTTTACCTTGTTGCTGTTCAAATATTTCCCCCCGGCCATTTATTGAAAAGGTGAGCGTACCCTCCGGTTGAGTGCTTTTTATCCCTAAATCTCTTTTAGTAACCGGTTCATCATCTTCCCGCATGATAATACTAAACCCGCCGCATGATTCCAGTATTCCAATTTCTACCTCATCAATATCCCTAATTCCCTTTTTACGCAATTCCTGTAATAAATCATCAATATTAAACTTTTCCTTAGCCAGATTCTGTTTAATAATACGACCTGCCTCAATTAATACTACTGGTTTTCCCACAATCAAGTTAGACAGCTTTTCATTCTTCAAGGCCAGATAACCCATTATATATTCCAGTCCTGCCAGAGTAACCAGTATTATAATTCCTTCATAATACGGTATACTTTTGTCCAAGGCTATTGAAACTACGGTATGCCCTACTCCGGTCATGACCACAAAATCAAAAGGCCCCAATTCCCCAAGTGCTCTTTTACCCAACAAACGGATCATGATCAAAGCCATAAAATACATAATAGCTGCCCTTAACGCAAAACCCAGCATAGTATTATCCCCTTTCCGAGGTCTATGCTTTATTATTCTGCCAGTATGACCACCATTATTCTTTTAAAAACTTTATTAGCCGTGACAACTCCCGGCAATTTATAATATCATCAGCTTGCAACCAACCCCTACGGGCAGTAAGTATGCCATAATCAACCATATAAAGGTCATTATGATGATGAGCATCACTGTTAATAGCTATCTTTACTCCATAATCTTTTGCTTTTCTGGCCGTAAATTCATCTATATCCAATCTATCCGGGTGGGAATTAATCTCCAGAGCAACATTATGTTCTGCTGCCGCCTGCAGAATACGAGGCAAATCAATCTCATAAGGGGCACGCCGATTAAGTAATCTGCCGGTAAGATGTCCAATAATATTTACCTGTGGATTTTTGATTGCTTTTATAATACGCTCGGTTTGCTGCTCTTTATCAAGTTTAAAGTGACTGTGAATAGATGCTATTACTACATCCAACTTACTCAGGGTATCATTTGAAAAATCCAATTCACCATTTTTTAATATATCTACCTCGATTCCTTTTAATACCTTGAAGCCATTAAGACGGGTATTAATCTCATCAACAAGAGCTCCCTGGGCAAGCAGTCTTTCTTCATTTAATCCTCCGGATATGGGTAATGATTTGGAATGATCAGTTATCGCCATATAAGTATAACCCATTTGCCGACAACTCTCTGCCATTTGTTCAATACTACTGCCGCCATCACTCCAATCTGAATGCATATGCAAATCACCCTTGACATCCTGTCGTGATACCAAAACAGGCAGATTACCCTGTCTGGCTAACTCAATCTCCCCAGTATCTTCCCTGATTTCAGGTGGAATATAATCCAATCCCAGCTTTTGCATCACCGTCTGTTCACTATGCAAACCAATCAAAGCTGAAGGGTCAACCCCATTAAACACTTGGTCACGAAAACTTTTGGAACCGGTTGTCCAGACCACGGCAGCATAATAACTGTCCGGATGTACCAGTATTACTTCAAAATTAATCCCATAATCCAATTGGCCTCCTATAGAGTCCTTCTCCTGACGATTCAGGTCTTTTATTCCGCGATAAGCTATAACCCAACTTTTAATAACCGCAAAATCGTAGCCACATAAAAGAATATCTATATCACCTACTATGGACTTACCCCTACGCACACTGCCAACTATAGATGCCTGAACAACCTGCGGACAATCGGCCAAATAATTGCGGAATTCAATGGCCATCGGTAATGATAAACCCAGCGTAGCTTTACCGCGATTCTGGTTAATTAATTCCATGCCTTTTATAATATTGTATTCAGTTTTTGCCCCCAATCCGGGTATTTTTCTAATCTGTTGCTCCTGAGCAGCCTTTAATAAATCCTCCCGATTACTTATACCCAGATGATCATATATCAGTTTTACCGTTTTATGTCCCAAACCGGGCAAAACCAGCATATCCAATAACCCTTCCGGGATATCCGCAATGAGGTTCATATAATAATCGCTGCTGCCCTTTTCCAGCATTTCTATGATATTGGCAGAAACCGTCTTACCTATACCCGGTATTTCTGCAATTCGATTCTTTGCATAATATACTTTAATATCTTCATCCAAATTATAAATTGAATTTGCAGCCATACGATAAGCCCGCACCTTGAAAGAATTCTCCTCTTTTAGCTGCAGAATATCTGCTATTCGATCCAAAGTACGGGCTATTTCACGATTAGTCATTTAATCCCACCCTATTTTTTTCGTTCCTCCTCCAGGGCTTTTACCATTTCATCATAGTCTTCCTGAAGTTTGTTCAATTCATCCGCCAGATTAAGAGCCGTAAGGACAGCTACCTTGGTAGTAGATAAATTACGGTTGCGCTGCTGAATCATTTTCATACGTCTATCCACATAAGAGGCCAGCATTTGAATATATTCTGAGTTTTCACTGCCCTTTACCACATATTCCTCATCATAAATTGTTACACTAACCTTCGTTACATTACTTTTTTTATCTTCCACTGGTATGCCCCCCTTTTAAACCATTACATTTCTATTTCTGCATAATCGATACCATTTCCTTCTAAGACAGGGACAGGTTTCATTTAAGGGATGATGATACGGGGTATCCCCTGTCAGCACCCTTTCTTATTACGCTTTAAACCAGCTTCCGCCAATAAACTCCCTGATTATTGAATTGGGTGGAATAGGATCTCCTGATATTGGTTTAAAATAGCTAAAAAACTTGAGTAACCTTTTCGATTCCACATATTCATCCGCCTCAGGTGAAATAGCCTGCAGCAATGGCTCAGCATATGGCTTCAATACTGCTAATTCATACACCAGCGATGAATTAAACATTACATCGGCATTTTCCTGATAGGGGAAAATATATTTCTGTTCCCCAGCCCGAACTGACGGCCAGCGACTTATTGTATCTGCGGCACAATAACCACGTGTCCTGGCATCCCGGACAATTCTTCTGATCAATCGGCTGTCGGTAGTGGGAATACGATTTGAATAATCGATATTTAATTGCGTTAAAGCACTTATATATACCTTGAACTTTTGTTCGGGCGGTATCAGCCAGGTAAGTTCATCATTTAAGGCATGAATTCCTTCCACTATAATGGGCTGACCGGAATTAACTTTAATTGGTATACCATGTGCGTCGCACTCGCCTGTTTTAAAATTAAAAACGGGAACTTCTACTTCATCACCCCGGATTAGACTTATTAAATGACTATTAAACAAATCCAGCTTCAAAGCATGTAATGATTCAAAATCATATTCACCATTTTCATCGCGGGGAGTTAAGGCTCTATCTACAAAATAATTATCCATGGAAATTAAAACCGGTCGGCGTCCATTAACGCGCAGCTGAATAAACAAACGCTGTGCAAAGGTAGTCTTCCCGGAAGAAGAAGGACCTGCAATAAGCACCAGACGCGCATCCTTTTGTTGACATATCTGATCGGCAATATAAGCTATCTTTTTTTCATGCAAGGCTTCATTTACGCGAATTATCTCTTCAATATTTCCATTGGCAATAATATCATTTAAGGCAGCTACATGCGGAGTTTGCAACATATCCGACCAATCGCGGGCCTCGCGAAATACTCTGGCCAATTGCTTCTGTTCAATATATGGTTCAATAGCCGTAGGGTTATGTGATTCAGGTGTTTGCAATATTATCCCCGGAGAGTAATAAATAAGTTTAAAATGACTTATCATACCCGTCCGCGGAACCATATATCCATAAAAATATTCATACCAGCCGTCCAATTCGTAAACATGAACAACGGGTTTTCCCCTGACCTCCAACAATTTTACTTTGTCATACTGTTGCTGACGGGCAAATATTTCCATAGCCTGTTCACTCATTATCGTGTTACGGTGCACGGGCAAATCCATATCCACCAGTTTTCTCATACGGGCTTCCAATTTCTTTACTTCGGATTCATTAGTCACCCCATCCACAAATTCACACAGCAATCCATTGGACAGGGAATGTTTGATAGTTATTTTACGATCCGGGAACTCCATTCTGGCAGCTACAATTAGCAAAAATACGGCACTACGCCGATAAACTCGCAAACCTATTTCACTTTTCATAGTAATCAATTTAACTTGATCAGATTCATTTAAATAATAATTGAGGTCTACCAGATTGTTATTTACAACACCTGCCATTACCAGGTTTTTATCCTGCATATCCAGACGGGCAACCAATTGTTCAAGGGTACTGCCGGCTTCAACCTGAATAATTCCACATCCATCTACGACAACATCTATTAAAGCAGGAGTAACATATTTATTCAAACCAAACCCCTCCTCTCCCTATTAATTATAAACTATTCACTCGTCAGCAGCATATCCAATGTATTACTATACAAAAAAGAACCGACCGCATCATTTCCGCCGGCAGAAAAGGAAGTAGGCACCTTACGAAAAATAGGGGCTGAAAAGCCCCTATAGTTTTTTTGATATTCAGTTTTTGCTATTTGACGGTAAAATAAAAGCAACCAGACTGCCTTATTGTAACAACCAGCCATAATCCTGCCTGCAATCTACGATATAGTCAACGTATACCGTCTGATCCTTAATCAGATACAGAATTAGATAGCGTTTTTCAGCAAACATCTTATGATACTTGTTCAACGGTATAAATTCAGCATTGAGATAAGGAAATCGCTCCGGCATGGCAGAAAGGGATCGGATAGCATTCATTAACTCATTCTTTGTTCTGCGGGCAGCGGCAGGACTTTTCTGCGCCAGAAACCGAACGTGGCCCGCCAGCATCTGACGGGCACGGTCGGAGACAATCACCTTACACTGAGGCTTCTTTTCCATGTTCCACCTCATCAATAATACTGTCCAGATAGCCGTCCAGCTCATCCGGTGTCACCCCGGTGCGTCCAGCCAGACGGTCTTCCTCGATGGCCAACAATTCCTCTCGCAACTTGAGCATTTTCTCACGGCGGGTAAACGCCTTTATATCCATCACCACGAGATCACCCTCACCGTTTTTGGTAAGATACACAGGCTCACCGGAGGATTTGCATAAAGCCGCAATTTCATTGTAATTTTGTCTGATGCTTGCAGACGGTTTAATCTGCATGACATTAACTCCTTATAGTATTATTCTGACCATATTATACTCATTTTATGCTATAAAAGCAATGAATGATCCTATTACATAATTAGATAATACTATCTGCAAGTTGTTTCTCATATTTGGTGCACGTTCCAGCAATTTTATCACCCTATATTATTTTATTATAATTAACACTAAACCCCTATGTCTTAGCGAGGGTTTTTCGCCGGTCTGAAAGGGCCTAAGGCCCCTTTCCTTTTTTTAATATCAGTACTTTATCTGTGTTTTTGTATTTCAATCCATATGCCTTTATCTCCCGGGGCATCCTGTATAACTCTAAAACTGGGGATTCCAGATTCTATCGCTAATGCTTGCATTTCCTCCAGATTAAGTCTTTTACCCCCTTTTTTCTGTACGTTATTCGTGCGTCTCCCGGTTAATCTTTTCCGCATCGTCCAGGGAACATAACGACCCAGACCACCACCAATCAGAGCGTTTCCGCCAATTTTCAATACCCGATAAACTTCGGACAATCCCTTTACTTTATCTTCCCAGAACCAGAGTGAACCACGACTGATAATGAAATCAGCAAAATTATCGGGCAGGGGAAGCCCTTTACAAATATCAACTTCCAAAAACGATACCTGGTTATCAATGTCTGCTTCTGCAACTGTGCGTCTGGCAAAATCTATGGCTTCAGTTTCAATATCAATAAAATACATACTCATATTAGTAATCCTGGCAATCTCTAACCCAAGATAACCATTGCCCGTTCCAATATCAACGCAAATGCCCTGATCCAAGCGATAATCATCCACGCACTGTTGAGCCAGCAGAGGGTAAATTGGCATCATTGAGTTATAGAAGGGTTTCCCGTCCGGAGATTTCAGCATATTTATTTACCTCCATTGTCATAACTGCTACTTACCACATAGTCTTTCAGCAATAACCTATACGCTGTTATTAATATAATTATAACTTAAGCAATCCTCCTTATGATAATCCACAAACCGGTTTCATCCTGTATTATTTCATAAGAAGAAACACCTGCCTGTTCCAGTTCCTTTCGGTAATCTTCTACCTTGTTTTTACCTATACGCTGGCGTCTCTTTTCATTCCATTCTGGGTCTATTTCCAGCATTTTGGCTTCTATTTCCTTTAATAACTCCACATTACCAAAACCGCCGCCAATCATAGCCACGCTATTAACTGCCAATACACGGTAAATCTCTGCAAAAGCCTTGACCCGATCATTCCAGAAAAACATGGAACCTCTGCTTACTGCCAACTGAATGCTTTCATCATCGAGGGGAATGCTGTGAACATCCCCCTTTAATGTTTTCACCCGCGACTGCAGACCACTTTCCCGGATATAACCATTGGCCAGTTCCAGCATATCATCAGATTCATCAAACAATATCATATTCAAATCAGTAATACGCGCAAGAGCAAGTCCCAGATACCCGCCCCCGCAACCTATATCCAGGCAACAACCCCGGTTTATTCCGGTTCGGTTTATAATCTGTTCGGCCAATACTGGATACACCGGTGCAAAAATTTCCCGGGCCATCCGGTCAAATTCAACGGCATTTATTTCCACGTTGTATCTCCCCCTACTTGCTTGTTATGTTATGATTTGTCTCCTGACTGCTAATGTTTACTGTTCACTACTTACCGCCCGAATCCTTCAGTAGCGAAGTTAACTCTTCATCCGTGAGATCATAATGGTAGAATTGCTTATAGAACTTCCGGGTTTCCTTAGCCATATCATAATTATATATTTCAGGGTAGAGTAAATTACCCAGCCATTTAACCCCTAAAATACGATTCACCGAAGGAGGACGGTCAAACCAGTTAAAGGGGCCACTGGGGACCGCATAAACTTTTTTATTTTGTACTGCAGCAATACCTTTCCAACTTGAATCAGTCATTATTTTGTCTAGATAACCACCCTGGGTTGTATTCCAGCTAAGAATTACATCCGGATTCCAGGAAAGAACCTGTTCCAGTGAAACCGGGGTCATGCCCATGCCGCCTTTCATGGCAACTTCAGCAACGTTTATTCCTCCTACCATTTCTAAAACTTCAACGTGGCGTGATCCACGCGGATCTGTCTCCAGACCGGCGGCACCCTCAGCGTAGTACACCCGCACCCGCTTATCTGGGTCTATGGTTTTGGATTTACTTTGAGCATCGCTTATTACCTTTTTGCAGTAAGCAGCCAGTTCCCCAGCATTTTTCTCATGGTTTAGCAACTTCCCGGCAAATTCATAGGTCTTATCCAGCCGGGCCAGTTCACCATTAATAAGGATTACTGGTATACCAACCTGTTCCTGTATCTGATCAGCCTGGGAAACCGCCATGTCATCTATCACACCTACGGAAATAATTATTTCGGGATTAATCTTCAACAGCTCTTCGATATTGCAGGTAGCCTTGGCATACCAACCCCCTAAATTGGGCAAGCTTTGGTATTGAGGCAATATATATTCTTTTTCACCTTCGCGCAATTCATAGTTCCATCCAATTAATAGTTCTGGGTCCAGGGTATACAACAGAATATTACCTACCGGACTGATAGAGAACACCTTGGTAATTTCAACCGGTATCGTATGTTCGCGGTTAGCATCATCTACGATAGTGCGAACAGCAGGATTAGATGGAGCTGCTGTTTCCTGTATCTGCTCCTTGCCACATCCAGCCAGACCAAAGCTCAGTACCAGAACCAGGATGGTCATTAAAACTATAAGTTTTTTTGATATATTCATTATTTTATTCCTCCCAGTAAAATCATCTTTAAAAATGAATTGCTACCGTCTTTCGCCGGGATCAACCTGCGGTTCTCCGCTAAGGATTTCCTTGACCTGTTCCTTGTTCAAGGTTTTACTATAGAACTTTTTATAATAATCTTTTACCTCCTGCTCCAAATCCAGGTCCTTAAAAGTTTCCGGGTGGAAGGTTTTCGCAGCCCACATGAGCATCAAAGGTTGTTCTGCAGTACGGTGAGCCCAAACATGAGCTCCCATCGG
>JAQVWB010000126.1 GCA_028698695.1 Syntrophomonadaceae bacterium
GTATGGACGGAAACGCTGGGCAATCCTATTATTCAGAATGGAAAAGTAACCGGCATAATATTGCGCAGCCGTGATATTACCGGGCGTAAACAATTGGAGCAGGAACTAAGGTATTTAAGCGTCCATGATTCACTTACCAATTTATATAATCGCGCTTATTTTGACGTGGAAATGACTCGTCTGGATGCCGCTGGTGTAAATCCGGTCGGAGTCATGATCTTTGATTTGGACGGGCTTAAACTGGTTAATGATACTGTGGGGGTTGAGGCAGGTGATCGCCTGTTGGTGAAAACTGCAGAAATCCTGCAAAACTATTTTAAAACAGAGATTGTTGCCCGAATAGGGGGCGATGAATTTGCGGCTTTACTTCCCTATGTGGGTAAGGAAAGTTTGGAAGATGTTTCAGCGTCCATTCAGAGCAAGATTACAGAATTCAATAATAGCAATCCTCAGTTTCCGCTAAGCTTGTCAATTGGTATAGCAGTCAGGGAAGATCCGGTTATATCCCTGTGGGAGACTTTTAAAGAAGCCGATGATAATATGAACCGTATTAAGCTTCACCGAAGCCGCAGTGCTCGAAGTGCGGTTGTACATACTTTGTTGAAAGCGTTGGAGGCCAGAGATTTTATTACTGAAGGTCATGGGGAGAGAATGCAGGTTCTGGCCGTTTTGCTGGGCAGAGCACTGGGCTTGGCGGACAGTGTTCTAACTACTCTAAAACTGCTGGCTCAGTTTCATGATATTGGCAAAGTAGGAGTACCGGACCGGATTCTTTTCAAGGAAGACCGGCTGACTCCGGAAGAATATCTGGAAATGCAGCGCCATTCTGAAACAGGCCAGCGCATTGCTCTGGCATCACCGGAACTTAGTTCCCTGGCAGATTTAATTCTCAAGCATCATGAATGGTGGAATGGACAAGGCTATCCTCTGGGATTGGCTGGTGAGGATATTCCTCTGGAATGTCGTATTCTGGCCCTGGCAGATGCCTATGATGCCATGACCAATGATCGCCCCTATCGTAAAGCCATGTCACACGAAGAAGCCAAAGCTGAGATAATCCGCTGCAGTGGCACACAGTTTGAACCCCGCCTGGCAACCTTGTTTCTGGAACTTTTAGAAAAATAAACAATTGGATGTTTCCATAAAAAAACCCGGTCGTCAGTTTCGACCGGGTAAGACAAGGGACAAGTCCCCTGTTTTTATTAAAGCTTTTCTATTCCTTGACCTCCTGCAGACTGTTAAACCATTTTTCGTTGTGATGGGCACTGATTTCTGCGTCGATGTAGCCATCCATCATCATGGAGGCAAATTCCACCCTGGATTTGGGGTGAATAGCTGCCAGGAAGAAATGGCCGGCAATGGCCAGAATCAGTATAACAGCCACCCAGAAATGAATATTGTAACAAAAGGCCAGAAACGCTGCCGGTAATACTCCCCGCCATAACCACATGGGGAACCCGGTCAGGATCATCAGCAGGCAACCAATGATGATTAGATGGCCCAGCATTTTTTGACCGGCATTGTATTTATCCTGGGGTGGTACATCCCCTTTTAAAAATGGTATATAGCCGCCCATGGTTTTCAACCAGCCAAAATCATCTTTCGTAAATGTGGCAATGGTATCCATAAAGCGGGCAAAGCGTTCAAAGTTCAGGAGAATGTAAAGAGCAGGACCTACAGTAAAGACTACTCCAGCCCAGCGGTGGACCAGAGAAGCATTGGCTTCGCCGCCAAAAATTCCGCCAATAAATCCTATATCAAAATAAAAACCAATCCCGGTCAGAGCCAGGAGAATGAAAGTTATCATATGCATCCAGTGCATGGTTCGGGTCTGTTCGCCGTGTTTAAGAACTTTTCCGTTTATTTCGCTCATTTTTATTACCTCCTACGCTGCATCATGCTGGTGAGCATGTAATTCTTCAATCATGGCAGGGATTTCCTTGCCATATTTGGTGTGCAGGAGATGATGAGCCTTTTCACTCACCGGGCTAACCTCTCCCGGTGATAAAAAGTCTTTGTAAATCTGTAATATTTCAGAATTTTCGTGGGATTTTCTTATCGCCATTTTCTCATCGAGATTATAAAGTCCAGCTGCTCTTTTTTCAATATAGTCGTCACTGACAGCATAAGCATCAAAGCCTAATTTGGCAAATATACCCGTTATAACAACGGTAGCTGCCAGCATGCCGGAGCCTATCAGGAACTGTCGGCGGGTAAAGACTGATTTTTCTTTGAAAATACTCATTAGCCCTCCTCCTTTCCTAGTACATTTCATGACGAATGGGCTGACCACCGCCATTAATACATCCACCCGGGCAATTCATTACTTCAATAAAATGATATTTACTGCGGCCGGCTAATACATCTTCAATTACTTTGTCGACATATTTGGTTCCAGTAACTATACAGACATTAACCGGTAAATTTATACCTAAATCTTTGATCGGAATTTCGACGGTGGCTTCTCGCACCGGTTGCATACCGCGTACCGCTGTAAATTCAACCTTGTTCAGGCTTTCGCCGCTAAGGATTTCGTAGGCAGTACGCAAGGCGGCTTCCATAACTCCTCCGGTTACTCCGAAAATGGTAGCTGCACCGGTGGAAGTACCAATCAGTTTATCAGCTTCTTCATCCGGAAGATTTACAAAATCAATTCCGGCATCCTTAATAATAGTGGCCAGTTCGCGGGTTGTTATTACATAATCAACATCTTGGAAGCCACTGGCTTTCATTTCGGGACGGTCACATTCATATTTTTTGGCGGTACAGGGCATAACTGACACTGATACCATATCGGCTGGGTTAACTCCCTGTTTATTGGCTGCATAGGTCTTGGCTATGGCTCCAAACATTTGCTGCGGAGATTTTGCTGATGATAAATGTGGCAGTATGGCTGGATATTTATCTTCAGCATATTTGATCCAGGCCGGACAACAGGATGTAAATTGGGGTAATGGACCTCTATCTTCGTAACCGGCTACTCCGGCAAGTTTGAATACGCGGTGAATCAGTTCAGTGCCTTCCTCCATAATGGTCAGGTCAGCGGCGAATTCAGTATCATATACCTTATCAAAACCCAGTTTACGCAAAGCAGCATGCATTTTGCCCTTTACATTAGTACCAACGGGCATCCCAAACTCTTCTCCCAGTGCTACGCGGACAGCTGGAGCCTCCTGAACGATTACTGTTTTTCCTGAATCATTCAGGGCCTGCTTTACCTGCTCCACGCTACTGGTATCAATGATTGCTCCAAAAGGACAGTTGATCAGACATTGTCCACAGTTTATACAGGTTTTGTAATCGATAGAATGCTTTTGCCCGAGTAGACCTTTGACAGCTCCGGTCGGACATACAGAAGTACAGTGATCACAGGCTTTACAAGCTTTAGTAATCTGAATAATCCCTGTGTCTGCTAATGTAGCTGTGCTCAAACCTTATCCCTCCTCCAATTTGTAATTACCGGTTTGAGGGAAGCACAACATGGTTTTGATTCCCTCACCCACAAATAAACCAGATTCTTTATTCAGGAAGCAGAGACTTTGAGATAATATCGTCTCCAGACTTCCTAGTGTTCACCTCCTTTTGAATGGACTTTCAGAGCATAAATCTTATTAAGCGCCTGAAGGCTTATTTAAAAGTTCCCAAAAAAATGGCCGGCAGAAATGCCGGCCATCGATTCACAAGCTCGGAACTTTTAAAATCCGGGTCTTGAAAACTTTTCTAACCAAAGCATCTCCTTTTCATAATGGAAGGCTCACAAGTTTCCTCATAAACCCAATGGCCTGATAATCATAGCTTTATTTGCGTTAGATTAAGAGGCTCGGAGAATAGGGTATTGAATTTTTACAATTCACTCAGTTTACTATCGTTCTATAAAGAATAGTAAAATTCCTGCAAAAAAAACGCTTAATCGCAAAATATATTAAAAATTAGCATTTTTTAGAGGATATTAACTATTTTTATTATTTATATTACATAATATAATATATATAGCATAGTTGTATCAAGAGGAGATTTATAAACTTAACTATGAAATAATATAACCAGGAGGTGCATGTTATGCTAACCTATTTATGTCGCATAGCAAAATATCTGGAAAGAATTATTAATCTTCATGAAGAACAAAACCGTAAGAATGATGAAATATTAGCCCGATTGACCAGTATTGAGAGTATGGTCAAAGAATATGTAGAGCGATAATTACAACGAAGACACACACCTATCCCTCATTATCATTCTTATTTAAATTTTTAGTATAGATCTGCTCAGGAGGTACAAGTTATAAGCAAATAACTTGTAAAAGGGTGATAAATATTAACGGTTATATAGATTTTTCAGACCGTCCCAATTCCTATTGGATATCCTCAACCGAAGAAACCTTTTTCCCGCGATTAAAAGAAGATGTGGCAGTGGATGTAGCAATTATCGGGGGCGGGATAACCGGCATCAGCACTGCTTTTATGTTAAAACAGAAAGGTCTAAAGGTAGCAGTCGTAGAGGCTGACCAGATTTCAAAAGGTACTACCGGACATACTACTGCCAAAATCACATCTCAACATTCGCTTATATATGCCCATCTAAAGAATAGCATCGGAGAAGAATTAGCCCGACAATACGCCCAGGCTAATGAAAGCGCCATTCATTATATTGCCAGTATAGTAAAAGAACATAACATTGAATGTGATTTTGTATGGCGGCCAGCTTATGTTTATACGCAGAGTAATCAATATATTAAAGACATTGAAGACGAGGCGCGGGTTGCTTATGATTTAGGCATAAATGCCAGATGCGAAGAAGATATTCCTTTACCGTTTTCAATAAAAAGAGCTGTATGTTTTGAAAGGCAGGCCCAGTTTCATCCTCTCAAGTACCTTAATGGGCTGGCTAGGAAGATTGCAGGCCAGGGAAGTCATATTTTTGAAGGAACCGTTGCTATTGATATTGAAAAAAATCCTCCTGTGGTAGTCACTCGTCAGGGCCATAGAATTATGGCGGATAAGATTGTAATAGCCAGTCATTATCCTTTCTTTGATGGCGGCGGCCTGTACTTCAGCCGGATTTACACCGAGAAGTCATATGTACTGGGCATAACAATGAAGGAAGAATTTCCCGAGGGAATGTTCATAAATGCAGAAGAGCCAACTCGTTCTCTGCGTTCCCAAACTACATCTGCAGGAGAATTAGTGCTGGTGGGCGGCGAAAATCATAAAACCGGTGATGGGCGGGATTTAAATCAGCATTACCGGAATCTGCTCGACTTTGCAGAGCAGAATTTTGAAGTAGATAAAGTGCTGTATCGCTGGTCTACGCAGGATTGCATGACTATTGACGGCGTACCTTATGCAGGAAATATTACCCCGCGAAATCCCGATATTTATGTTGCCACCGGTTTTGGCAAATGGGGAATGACTAACAGTACAGCGGTATCTATGATCATTAGTGATTTAATAACCACGGGGGATAGCCCCTGGGCATCGGTATATAATCCTTCCCGCTTTAAACTTGGTTCAGTTAAAAACTTTGCAGTGCAAAACCTGGATGTAGCCAAAGAATTTGTAACCGGTAAATTAGAAAGACCGGATGATATTGATATTGCTCCTGGTGAAGCGGGAACAGTTTATATGCAGGGTCAGAAGATGGGAGCCTATCGTGATAAAGAAGGGGAACTTTATTTAATAGATATTACCTGTACCCATCTGGGCTGTGAATTAAAGTGGAATGAGGCCGAGACATCCTGGGATTGTCCCTGTCACGGTTCCCGTTTCAGTCCGGATGGCCTTATTATCGAAGGGCCAGCTTTTATTCCGCTGAGCGGGGGGGGTGAATGCAGCAATCAGGTTGAGGCCAGAATATTCAGTTAAATTAACAGGTTGAGCGAGTATAAATGCATACTATTGCCAAAGCCCTACAATAATTGTCAGGTTATTACTGAGTCTTATTGTTTTAATACAGGGTGATTATATATTTCCTGTCGGCCATATAATTTTAATCCTGCTATAAAGTTCCGGTAAAAAATATGCTTTTTGGCTAATACAAATAGTTGTTAACGGTCAGATATTTTTAAAAATACAAGAATATCTAATATTAGTAATAAGGCTTAATATTTTATTGACTGCCAAATAATTCATGTTAGAATAAATATACCGTTTTAGGAAATTTAAGATTCGAAAGGAGTT
>JAQVWB010000127.1 GCA_028698695.1 Syntrophomonadaceae bacterium
TGTTTACCCCGGCAGAGCGGTCAACATTTTCCTCCAGCATGATACTGCCCAGATCATCAGCTCCAAAATAAAGCGATAATTGCCCTGTCCTGCTGCCCTGCGTTACCCAGGAACCTTGAATATGATCGAAATTATCCAGGTATAATCGACACAATGCCAAGAAACGCAAATATTCCCAAGAGGAAACATGGTTGCCCTGCAATTCATTATTGCCCGATTTATAAGTCCAGAAAATAAAAGCTCTAAATCCGTCTGGTTGTTCATCCTGCATATTTCGAATCAAGTTTAAATGATGAACCCGTTGTTCTAAAGTTTCTACACTGCCTATCATCATAGTGGCAGTAGTTTTCATGCCGATTTCATGAGCTGCATGCATAACTTCCAGCCATTGACTGCTGCTTATCTTATTGGGGCTGATTTGAGTTCTGACTGTGTCATGTAATATCTCGGCACCGCCGCCAGGCAATGAATCCAGTCCGGCTTTAAGCAACCTTTGCAGAGCTTCCTTTACTGATACTCCTGATTGCCGGGCATAAAATACTATTTCGGGTGCAGTTAAAGAATGTAAAGTAATATTATAGCGGCTTTTTATTTGCGTAAACATTTGTTCAAAATAATTTAAATTCA
The DNA here is from genome assembly GCA_028698695.1 of Syntrophomonadaceae bacterium. Lineage (GTDB taxonomy): Bacteria > Bacillota > Syntrophomonadia > Syntrophomonadales > Syntrophomonadaceae > JAAYBS01. Next base: position 628 of record JAQVWB010000127.1, read on the forward strand.
GGTCTTTATTTAAGCCACCCTGGATCATTAATTGAGTAGCTCCCAGATTAATTGCTTCTTCAATTTTCTCGTTTAACAGGCTTTGGTCAATAACATAAGCATCCGGAGCTTCCTTTTCCCGATAAAAAGCACAAAAGCGACATTGGCATGAACAAATGTTGGTGTAATTAATATTTCTATCTATAATAAAAGTAATATAATTTTCAGGAAACTTTTGGTCACGAATAAAACTGGCGGCTCTGCCCAATTCAAATATATCAGCCTGACGATATAAATCTATGAATTCAGATGAAGTCATACGCCGACCAGCAATAATCTCCTTAAGAATAGCTTTTGTTTCCACACTTACCTCCAGTTAAACGGGCAAAAGTTCCAGCGGGGGCACCTCATCCAATAAACCCATATTATATGCCTGACGATAATATTCGGTTAGACCTTCCTGCTGTTTCCGGTCAAAATCAAACCTTAAAGAATTAAAATAATCTACTAAATAAGCAGCATCAAAATCCTCCCATTGAGATGCTTTAGCAGCCACATCTTCAATGTTCTCCAGGCTAAACTTCATTGAATCACAAAAAGTATTTTTAATTACTCGAACCATTTCCGGGTTCTTCTGAGCAAATTCACGACGTATAGCCCAGACAGCAAACACCATGGGAAGTCCGGTAAACTGTTTCCATTCCTGCCCTAAATCATATATATACAGCTGGTCTGCAGTCTTATAACGAGCTCGCAGGGCATCGTCACCAATTAATAAAGCAGCATCGGCCTCCATTAGCATAGCCCTTAATTCCGGTACGGAAACAAAATATTCCGGGGACGCGTGGTAAAAGTTATGCATAATAATGCGAAGCAAAGCATGAGATGTAGCAGATGTATTTGACAGGGCAATCTTTTTTCCATTCAAATCTTCTATGGGCACCCTGGAAAACAAATAAATGCTCTTGACTTCACCGTCCGCGCTAACTGAAATATCCGGCATTAAAATATAATCCCGAAAATTTCTGGCATAAGCAATTGAGGAAATAGGTGCCAAATCCAGCAGATTATCATGAAGCATGCGGTTTAAATCAGTTGGATTGCCTTTAATTAAATCAATCTCCAATAAAAACTTCTTTTCAATCAGACCATAGAAAAGCGGAAAACAATTAATGAATTGTATGTGTCCGACTCGGGGTCTCATACTCTAAGCCTCCTGTCTAAAATGTAGCTAATATATTGTAGATAGTATCTCTTTCTGTAGGAATATATCCGGATTCTTTTATAAGAGCTACAATTTCATCTTTAGTAATACCTTTTTGGGTTTCAGCGCCAGCTGCGTGCATAATCCGTTCTTCAATCACGGTACCATCAATATCATCAGCCCCAAAATCAAGTGCAATCTGGGCAACCGGTAAACCCAGCATAATCCAGAAAGCCTTGATATGGTCGATATTATCAAGCATTAACCGGGAAATAGCTATAGTTTTTAAATCATCAACGGCACTGGTTCTTTTAATATTTGCCATTTTAGTGTTCTCGGGCAAAAATGGCAACGGAATAAAAGATTGAAATCCTGGTGCCGAATCCTGTAAATCCCGTAAACGAATCATATGTTCTATTCTATCTTTATAACTCTCAATATGACCAAACAACATGGTACAATTGGTTTTTATACCTAATTCATGGGCAGTCTTATGTACTTCCAGCCATTCATCACTCATAGCCTTTTTAGGACAAAGCTGTCTACGCAGTTTATCATTTAAAATTTCTGCACCCCCACCGGGCATTGAACCTAATCCCGCCTCTTTCAAGGCCGACAATACTTCTCTTATGGAAAGACCACTAATCTGTGAAAAATAAAATATTTCAACAGCTGTAAAGGCCTGAATATGAATGTCCGGAAAAGCCTGGTTAAACTTTTTAATTACTTCAAGATAATAATCAAACGGCATATCAGGGTGCATGGCACTGACAATATGAAATTCAGTTATCCCATGTCCTGCTGCTTTTGCTCCATATTCAAAAACCTGTTCCGGCGTCATCAAATAAGGACCGCCTTCACCTTCTTTATCAACTCCAAATGCACAAAAATTACATCTGGAAACACAAATATTAGTAAGGTTAATATGGCAATTTACATTAAAAAAAACATGCCGTCCTGATTTCTGCAATTTCTTTTCTCTTGCCAATTCCCCTATGGTTAATAAGTCGCCTGCTTCATACAAATATATCCCATCAGCCGCTTCAAGTCTTATTCCACTGCGAATTTTTTCAGTTATACTCCGCATCATCATTGGTTCCATACTAAGCCTCCCACCTTATGCTAAGACTCATTATAACAGATTAATTGTCTTAATTATCAACGTAAACAAAGAAACAATGTTAATTAACAGTTGGTATTATGTACCCTGAACAGAGCGAAGTTAATATGACCCATAGGTGTAACCTTTTGCCTTAACAACCAATATAATGTAGTAAATAGTGAAAGGAGGGTTATGAATGTCTTGTACGAATGATGCTTCAAGTCAAACAAATTGCTGTTATTGCACTGAAATCTGTTTTTTCCCCAGTCAGGATGCTTATATTGCAGAATTTTATCCTGATATAAACTTCGGAAATGTCCCCTATCTTTATGTAAGTCAATACAATTGTCCAACCCAACTCTGTCCCTGTCCTGATGATTATCGCAGTCTGCTGAAGTTTGATCTATGCAGCCTGGGCTGCAATTATATTCCGCCCAATAGTGAAATTTGTTATGCATATTTAGAGTTAAGTATTTATCGTAACGAAGTACCGTCTGAAATTGAAGTATGTCTTCATAAAGTTTTGGCTCCCTGGGAGGAATTAAGCGTCAACTGGAGCAATCAACCACCAATTTTTCCCGAACCGGAATACTGCAGCACCGTAAGTTCAGGTTACTTTGACAAACTGTATTTTGATGTTTGTTCACTGGTCAGGGGTTGGTACTCTGGATGTTGCGCCAATAATGGAATAATGCTCATTGGAAATGAAGAGTTTAACAGCCTGGTAGGATTTTATAGTCAGGAATTCCCCAATAGTTTGCTATGGCCTAAACTGGTCGTAGGTTATGTCCAGAAATGCTGCATACCTTATTTTAACAGTAGTAATAACCCGGTATAAATTTATAAAACACCTGTGAGAGTTCACAGGTGTTTTATTACGTAAGAATCAGGCATGTTATTTAAATTTCTCCTTGTAGCGATAATACTCCACCGGGTCAATTTCTTCCGAAAAAGTAAGCGCCCATTCCAATCTCCGGATTACTTCTTCAGTAGACCCCGAACCGGTATAAATCAGAGGCTGGCAGGATAATGTCTGTAAAAATACTGCCAACTCCAAGGCCATGTCTTCCATTTCTCTTAAGCCCTGCTTGAGATGATAAAGATCATGAGATGCCATTAATTCTTGCAACTCTATTGCTTTTGCATGAATATCAGCTACCGTATCATTAATAATTCCTGCCGGCAGAAAATTCATATCCGGTTCATCCCTTCAATAATAAGTACACTACATATTCTTACTAAAAATATTATTTACCTGCAATTAATCGGTTAAAGCCAATTTAATCAGTTCGTCAACCAATTGCTCAAAAGATATGCCGGCAGCTCGTGCGGCATCCGGGACCAGACTCATTTCAGTCATACCGGGAATAGTGTTTACTTCCAAAACAAATGGATTGCCTTTATTATCAGTCATGACATCAATACGCGCAACTCCCCGGCAGCCCATAACCTGATATGTACGCAGACAAATTGCTTCAATTTGCCGGGCTAGATCATCATCAATTCTTGCCGGTATAATATGATGACACATACCCTGTGTATATTTAGAGTGATAATCATAAAAATCATTCTCCGAAGTTATTTCAATAACCGGCAGCACCCGGGGTGAATTATTTCCTAATACTGCAACCGTAACCTCGGTTCCCTCAATGAATTTTTCTATTAATATCTCACGGTCATAAGCAAACGCCTGCTCGAGTGCGGGTATTAAATCCATTTTGCTTTTGACTATAACGGTTCCAATACTGGAACCCTGAGTAGAAGGTTTTACAACCATAGGCAGACCCATACGCTTCAATATTGAGTCCTCTATCTTGTCGCGGTCATTTATATATTCATGTTTTTGTAACACTAAAAAATCAGCGGTAGGTATTTGCTCATAAGCAAATATTTTTTTTGATATGACTTTATCCATGCAAATGGCACTGGTGGCTACGCCCGAACCTGTATAAGGTATTCCCATAAGCTGCAGATGGCCCTGAATTGTACCGTCTTCACCGAACTTACCATGTAATGCAATAAATACTACATCAGGCTTTATGCTCTCAATCTGATTAAGATTATCATGATTAAGAATCAGCTGTTCAACACTATACCCCAATGATTTAAGAGCATCATATACTGCATTACCACTACGCAAAGAAACTTCACGCTCTTCTGAAGTTCCGCCCATAATTACCAGAACCTTCATTAAATATTCCCTCCATAAAATAAAAAATTAAATGAATATTTTCTTATAACATTATGTTTAATGTGAATTAAACTTGCAAAAATAAAAATACCACTTTACAGAACACGTGTTCCCCATTAAACTATATGTAGAACAAATGTTCCATATATAGAAAGGGTGATTAAAATGTTTATTGGATTTTCCCGCCGTGATTTTATTCAATCTTTTATGAGTTCAGTTGTGATCGTACTACTGGGTTACTTGTTTAGCGTTGGTTTTTTACTATTATTCCAGTCTTAAAATCATTAGTAAATTTATTTTAAACCGACAACATAATTAATATTAGCAAATATATTATCAGAATCAAAATACCATTGTATCAGCCTATACAACCTATTGAACGCTTAATGGAATTATGTTATTATATAGTCTGCTGATAAGATAGCATTCGCAGGGGAGTAGCTCAATTGGCAGAGCATCGGTCTCCAAAACCGAGGGCTGGGGGTTCGAGACCTCTCTCCCCTGCCATATAGAAGACCAATACCGCGCATGTTAGCGCGGTTTTTCTTTTTCTGGTAAATCGCATATTTTAAGCACTTGACGACAAATTGACGACAGTACCATCAGGAAGCATAATTTCAGCCGGGAGGAAGCGGTAAAGCTATATAGAATATATGTATATTTTTTTATTTACACCAGTATATATATGTACCTATTGTCCCTAATGTCCCAAAGCCTTGATAATACGGGCTTTAAAACAGGGACATATAAAAAGCCTATTGTCCCTAATGTCCCAAGTCCCAATATTACTGCATTTCCTCTGGCTGTAATTGACGACACCGCTTGGCGGTAAGTTTCACGGTTCATGTCAACGGCTTTGGCGGCTATTTCAATCGTTTTGGTCCCGGATTCAGCTTGTACAAAATTTTGTACACCCACTTTTTGTTTATGCTGATTACTGCCTTGCCTGCCATCCATGGCTTCCTCAATCCGCTTAGCAACCTCTATTTTTTCAGACGGCGTTAATTCCATCCGATGGGCAATATGTATGTTAAAAGCATAAATCATTAGAAGCAAGTA
>JAQVWB010000007.1 GCA_028698695.1 Syntrophomonadaceae bacterium
CAGGGTTCTCATGGAAGTGGGGTCGGATTTCATTTCCATAATATCCTCAACCGTCAGCGGTTCTCCCCTCTGAACCTTTTCGGTTAGATTCCAGACTCGTTCCTCAGCCTGAATCTTGTATTCATCATAAATAGCTTGCTCCCTTATTAATTCCTCTCGTCTGGCCGGGGGCAGGTTATCAAAATCATTTATATTCTCCTGCACGGTTCTTTCGGCTCGGGTAACCGCAGCCGGATCAGATAAGACCTCTTCGGGCGTTCTTGCCCCTCGGCTAAGCGGGAGACGTTCCCCGTTTCCTTCCGGTACTCCACCGTCACCACCTCGGGATGGAGGACCTCCCGGATCACCTGGTCCGTCTCCTCCACCCGGGGGTTCACCTGGTCCATCCCCACCTGCTGCAGCAGAGTTTGGCCGGGTATCCGGACTGTCAGCAGTTTTAACTCCGTCGGCGGTGCCTTTTCCTTTGACCATGTCATCACTGCTGGAGGTAGCGGACTTGCCTCCATCTTTAGCTATATCATCACTGCTGGAGGTGGCGGCCTTGCCCCCGCCTTCAGCTATATCATCACTGCCGGAGGTGGCGGCCTTGCCTCCGCCTTTAGCTATATCGTCACTGCCGGAGGTAGCGGCTTTGCCTCCGCCTTTAGCTATATCATCACTGCCGGAGGTGGCGGCCTTGCCTCCGCCTTTAGCTATATCATCACTGCCGGAGGTGGCGGCTCTGCCTCCACCTTTGGCAATATCATCACTGCCGGAGGTGGCTGCTTTGCCTCCGCCTTCAGCTATATCAGACCATCCCTCGGAAGCTGATTTACCAGTTCCTCTTAAGACGTCATCCCCGCCGCCGGTAAAGGCTTTACCAGGTCCCTTGGATACATCATCAAAAGAGTTGGCCAGCGACAAACCATGATCTATTCTGCCGCTGTCTATTATATTCTTTGCCGCCTGATCACTGCCTATATCCACCAATCGTTTATTAATCTGATCAAGTGACTCCTCAGCTGATTCTTTGCTGACCATACCCAATGCCTTACTCCACACTTGATTTTTTGCGCTGATTTTTAACAGTGCTGTTTCAAGCAGATCTGCTGCCTTGTTCGTAAACGCAGGGAATCTTTCCATCATCTCTCCCATAAATTTACCGCCGGCAGCACCTGCCAAATAACTCATTTCTTCACCCAGAACAAAAAGACCAATTGCTTTAGATACTGCTTTGAAGTCTGATCCGCCTTTGGCTATCTCATCCTGAACGCGGTACAGGGCTTCGGCTACATTCAGGGTTCCATCCATAACTGTATAAGTGAGGCTGGCTCCGCCAGCCAAACCGGCAGTGGCAGCGGTGATCATAAGCCGCGCCCCCATACCCAGGTATGAAATACTTCCATCCGCTTTTTCTCCGGTCATTACTTCCTTGGCAGTTGCCGCATTGGCTTCCAGAGCCCAGCCCAAGTTCTTAAACCAGTCTTCATTCCAGCGTTCCCCGGTATCGGCAGTTGTTTTGCCCAGTACGCGATTATCGATGACCCGCCGGATCTTATCCATTTTTTCCTGATCCAATTGTTTCCCGGCCAGCATATCATCTTTTAGTTTTTGGATAGACTTGTCAACATCACCGGGGCCACCCGGTTCTCCAATGTTGTATTTGTCAGCAACATTTTGCATTTGCTCCAGTTTACGCCAATCTTCCAGGTTCTTTTTTATGGCCTTGCTGTTGGCATCTTCACCTCTGGCCATTTTTTCAAGGTCTATGGCTGCCCTGCGTCTGTCTTCAGCCACATCTCTCTGCCATGACTCAAATCTTTCCGGATCAAATTCATTTCCCGACTCGCTATTAATCCATTTTCCTTTTACTGCATCAAATTCAATTTCATAAGTTTGACCGTCGCCTGCTCCCTGCAGCGTTTGCCTGTCGCCATGACGGGGACCGGTATAACCAGGTTCATATTCATAAGTTGAAGTTTCACCGGTTGCAGCATCAGTATAATCAAATGTATTTGAATCAGGAATTCCAGGCTGATCACCAGGAATGTTGTCCATCGGTTCAGAACCGGACATATCATCCCCAGGAGTATATCCTGCTTCAGGAATATCTTCTTCGGGAATGGGCAATCCTGTTTCAATCTGCCCTTCCGGTGCTGCAGGCGCATCTTTATCCAATCCATGATTTTTCAAAGTATTCATGGGATCTTCCGGACCAATAACTCCAGAATCTTCGGTTGAAGGAATCGTTGGTTTTTCTGGTTTTGGGGCCGGTATCTCATCATCCCACGGTTTGGCTCCGTATTTTTCAACCGTTCGGTGATATGGTTGTCCCAATGGCGGTTTGGTAGGTTTCCAAGCTTCTTTTTGCCCGCCAAGGTCAACAATTCCTCCATCAAAAGGATTACGGGTATCTACATCAAAAGGACTGCCCTCTCCATAGGGATTTTCCGACCAATGCAACCCGGCCCGGTCGTATCCATCTGCATTATAACCGCTCCAATGATAGCCATCTTTTCCGTATCCCTGTTTATCAAAGCCCCAGGGGTCACGACCGCCACGGTTATATCCTTCGAAATTGAATCCCTCCCGGTCATATCCGTCCCGGTCATAGCCATGCTCATTAAAGCCTTTCTTGTCATAACCGTCTGCGTCATAACCTTCCTTTGACTGGCCTTCCCGATTATAGCCATCACGATTGTAACCGTCCGCATCATAACCATTCTTATCATAGCCTTCACGATCCCATCCGTTGCCGTCAAACCCATTGCGGTCATAACCTTCCCGGTCACATCCATCCTTGTTGAATCCTTCTTTATCATAACCCTGTTTATCATAGCCTTTGGCATCAAAGCCGCTGCGGCTGTAACCCTTGCGGTCAAAACCATTTACGTCATAGCCTTCACGATCGAAACCTTCTGAGTCAAAACCATTGCGTCCAAAGCCTTCTTTATCATAGCCGGCTTTATTGAACCCTTCTCTATCATAACCTTCAGCATCAAAACCAGCCTGGTTGAAACCTTCCCGGTCAAATCCCTCTTTATCGAACCCGGCCTTGTTGAAGCCTTCCCTGTCAAACCCTGTTTTGTCGAATCCTTCCTTGTTAAAGCCTTCTTTATCAAAGCCAGCCTGATTAAATCCTTCGCGATTATAGCCTTCTTTGTCAAAACCAGCTTTATTGAAACCTTCTCTATCAAAACCGGCCTTGTCGAAGCCATCTTTGTCAAAACCTTCTTTGTTAAAGCCGGTCTGGTCAAATCCTTCACGATTATAACCTTCTTTATCAAATCCCGTCTGATTGAATCCTTCCCGGTCAAATCCCTCTTTATCGAACCCGGCCTTGTTGAAGCCTTCCCTGTCAAACCCTGTTTTGTCGAATCCTTCCTTGTTAAAGCCTTCTTTATCAAAGCCAGCCTGATTAAATCCTTCGCGATTATAGCCTTCTTTGTCAAAACCAGCTTTATTGAAGCCTTCTCTATCAAAACCAGTTTTATCAAAGCCGGCTTTATCAAATCCCTCTTTGTTAAACCCTGCCTTGTCGAATCCTTCTTTGTTAAAGCCTTCTTTATCAAAGCCGGCTTGATTAAATCCTTCCCGGTTATAGCCTTCCTTGTCAAAGCCTTCAGCATTAAAACCGGCCTTATCAAAGCCTTCTTTGTCAAAACCTGCCTGATCAAACCCTTCCCGGTTATAACCCTCGGAGTTAAACCCTTCTTTGTCAAAGCCCTCAGCATTAAATCCGTTTTTATCGAACCCGTCCCGGTCAAATCCATCCCGGTTGAAACCATCCTTGTCAAACCCCTGCGAATTATAGCCATCTCGGTCAAAATCCGCCTGGTTCATTCCTTCACGATCGTAACCTTCCCGGTCGTAACCAGCTTTATCGTAGCCTTCTGAATTAAACCCTTCCCGGTCAAAGCCTTCCTGGTTATATCCCTCCGCGTTGAATCCTTCACGATCAAAACCAGCTTTATCTAAACCTTCTGCGCTAAACCCTTCACGGTTAAAGCCTTCCTGGTCATATCCCTCTGCGTTGAAGCCTTCTCGATCAAAACCGGTTTTGTTGAAACCTTCTGCATTAAACCCTTCCCGATTAAAACCATCCTGGTCAAAACCCTCTGCATCGAAGCCTTCCTGATCAAATACCCGTTGTTCTTTCGATATGGATGATTCTGTTTCGGCGCCTTGTGTGATTTCCGTGTCTGCTCCCACAGTTTCACTTCCGGCAGGAGCTTTTTCTTCCAGCTCGCTGGTATCGAAAAGAACTTCACTGCCGGACTCATCCGTCATAATCCCGGAATCGGGTTTTATAACCGCAGCTTCATCAGCAGTTTCAATGATTACCCCTTCTTTAGCTTGTGCAGCTGCACCCGGTTCACCCGAAGCCACAACAAATTCCGGTTCCCCGCTTTGCACGGTTTCCCTTACATCAATCCCCTGCTTATCAATCTCAGGCTGTACAAACAATCCTGCTTCTGCTTCGGTTTCTATATATATATCCTTATCCGGAACTGTTCCCTGGGTAATGTTGCCTTCAAACATCTCGGTAGTGTCAATACGAATTCCGGACTCAGACTGATACGATACTCCCTCATGCATGTCAATCGTATCGATATGAATTCCCGGTTCAGGCTGCACAAATATGGCCGCTTCATCTGCGGTATCAATTATGATCCCGGACTCCGGCTGTACGAATATGGCCGCTTCATCTGCAGTGTCAATTATCATGCCCGATTGCGGTCCAATTACATCGTTACCTGTCACCGGTGGTTCAATAATAATTCCTGAACCAGGCTCAACAATCACATCCAGACCCTCTGCCTCCGTCTCAATTATGATCCCGGACTCCGGCTGCACAGCTATAGGAGTTTCAAACATATCTGCGGTATCAATTATCATGCCATGGTCATTAGCTGGTCCGGGACCTCTGACATCAATAGCTTGCTGCTCCATGTCAACAACTGTATCTATATATATTTCCTCACGCCGTCTCTTGCCCAATTGACCAATTTCCTGAGCTGCACCGGAACGCGGAGAGGTGCCAGGCATTCCACCGGCCGGTGATGGTCCTCCTCCGGTAGGTGACAGGGGGACGCCTCCCGGAGGAACAATTCCTCCGCCACCACCCATTCCTGCCAGAGCCCCTAATCCGATAGAAATTAATCCGGGGACTGCCACACCGGTTATAGCCTCGGTAGTGTTGGAAGGACCGGGAATGTTCCCTACCGAACCTACACCTGCCGGGCTTTCCGTCCAACCGCTTCCGCCAGGTGAATGTCCGGGAGTCTTGTTCAAGTCCTCAAGCGAACCGCTGGCAACTTCAAAATGAGGTGTAGCCAGAACATATCCCATGCCCTTTCCGCCGGAATCTGTGTTCTGTGACCAGGTAGAAGGATCTGAGTCGATAACAGTATAGGTGCCAGTGGGAATGATAATATTCGGATAAACAAACCAGTTAGCATTGGGAACTCCTCCTTGTCCCGGAGTTCCTACCGCCTGCCAGGGACCGTACATTTTCCCGTTCTGGTCCTGTAAGCCTATGGTTCCAGGGGTTGCTCCCTGGGCATTGTTCCAGTGATAGTCATGGATTTCTGTCACTAAGTGAGGAGTGTTGATACTGAGAGTAGTGGGGACCGTTGGTCCATTATAAACGGCCATGATATTGGTCGTATCTGCAATGCGGACCGGTTCATCAAGAGGTTTCGCAGTTACAGGCGCGGAAGCTCCCGGTACAGGATCTGCTGCCGGGCTTTCTTCTGCTGCCGGTTTTCCCGATTCTATGTCCGGAGCTGCCTGACTTAACAGTCCGGCCCGTTCCATCCCGTCCAAAGTCTGCTGGGCTATTTTTTTGGCCGCTGCCCAATCAGTAGCAGTGCTGTTACCGGTTTCATATATCTCCACGGTAATGAAGTAATCCGGAAGTACTACCCCTACTCCTGCTCCATTTTCCATGGTGTATTCCCTTACTTCGCAGCCCTTCATACGCGTAGTCTGAATGCTGGTATGCTGAGCTACACTGTCTACATAATCAAGCAGGATATTTATCTCGGAGCCCTTGACCGGTCCTAATACTGAGACCCCGGCTACGCCCTGGCCAAAGCCGCCCCCGCCTATATGCATTTTAAAATTATATCCGGTCTTGTCCTCATTGCCAAAATCGAAATTCGCCGAGGTAAAATTAGAATTGGCCACCTCGGTAACTACATCACCCACTCCGCCTGCCCGGACAATTCCACAAAAAACAGTTGCCATAATCAACGTAAAAACTGCGGCCAGTGCTATTATCGATATGAAATAATTATGTAATCGCTTCTTGTTTTCCGCTATATATAGGATTGACAAACCGTTCACCTCCGTTTGTTATCTATGGCAATAAACCTATAATAATCATCCAGCCAGTAGAAAATAAAAACGCTACAGCTGAGGGTATCATTACATTTTTCATACCCTGAGCGCCTTTTTTCACAGCTTCAGTACCTGCAGTAGCCGATGCAGTCATAATAGCTGCTGACACAAAGGGCATCACTGCGTTCCAACCCAGCAGCAGCAAGGCCAGTATCGCCAGTACGGTGAAAGGGATTAAAAACAACATGCCGGTTCCCACCGCTTCACGGGCAAATTGCCCTCCGGTAGCGGCCCGCAGTTCCTTGTTGCTGCCATTCAACAACATGACCAGCATATTAACCATCAGTAATCCAATTATCAGAGAAATTAACACCGAAATTAAAAACGTAGTCAAGTTGAACTCCGGTTTGCTGAAAGGTATTAATATGCCGAATACAACAAAGCAAAGATATATCGGCCAGAATTTGACAGAAGGTTGTCCCGGAGTGCCTGTATAACCTAAATTCATTTCCATTGTTTATCGCCTCCCGAATGCCACGAAATTTGCAGGGTAAATCATACAAGATGGATTATTACATTCCGAATCGCCCCAGCAGTGCCCATCCGGCCAGGATGATGGCCCCGCATAGTGTAGTCAGAGCTATGCTGAAAGCCACCCGGTCTCCCGACATTTGACGGATGGTGTACATACTCGGCCTTAAAGCCCATAGTACTCCTGTAACCCCAAAGGCCACTGCTGTTTTCCAGCCCAGCGTCACAGAAAATATAAGTCCCATCATCGCATAAATAAAAGAAGGGGAATACCCCAGTGCAAAAGAGGATACTGCCCAGTCAATGGTATAGGAGCGCTCCCCGGCCTGGGATATTGCCCAGGCCATTACGGCAATTAATGCTACCCCGGCCGTACCATAAAAAAGTCCCAGCATGGTGATAAGTATTACCGTAGATATTCCAATTTGACCGGTTCGTAACATATCCAGACCAGTTTGAAGAAAAAACAATGTAAACGATAACCCGGATATCAGCAGGGAAAAGGGCCAGGGAACTTTATGCATCTGTGTTTTGACCACTTCTCCGGGATTTGTCATCATATTTAGTGCGATTTTCCAGCGCGGTTGCGCAGTCTGAGCAATTGTATTCATTTACGGTATCACTCCTTAGATGAATTATATTAGTAGTTTTTAATTTAAATACTCAGTTACTTTTACTTTAACAAATTACAGCCAAAAAATAAGTCCCCCAAATGGGTGACAGCATTGTTATTAAAGCTCTGTTAAAATACTATATAAGAAGAAAACAAATGGGGGTTGATAACAAATGGCTATGGTTGTATTGATTATTCTCGGAGCCCTGGTAGTAGCTTTCCTGATTTTCCTGATTGCTACCTACAATAATCTGGTTCAGTTGCGCCAAAGACTGCACAACGCCTGGTCCCAGGTGGATGTGCAACTAAAAAGGCGTTACGATTTAATCCCGAATCTGGTGGCTACCGTTCAGGGTTATGCTGCTCATGAAAAGTCAACCTTTGAAGAAATTGCCCGCGTACGCAATCAGGCAATTGCTGCCAAAAGCGTAAGTGAACAGTCTCAGGCAGAAACTATGTTGTCAGGAGCATTGCGCAACTTGTTTGCTGTAGCGGAAGCTTATCCGGAACTCAAAGCCAATACCAACTTTATGCAATTACAGGAAGAGCTGACCAATACAGAAAGTAAAATAGCCTTTTCCCGTCAGTTTTATAACGACACAGTGCAAAAATTCAACACCAGTATTGAGTTATTTCCCACTAATCTGGTTGCCGGTATGTTAGGTTTTGGCTCTGCGGATTATTTTACCCTGCAAAACGAACCCGAGGCTCGTCAAACTGTGCAGGTAAAGTTTTAAGACAGGAGGGATTCGTTTGTTTAAACGTAATAATGCTCCGGGAATAATTTTATTTGCCTTATGCCTGATGCTGGTGTTTTCCGTATTTAATCCCCAGGCTGCTGAAGCACGCAGTCTGCAAATGGATAAACTGGCCTATGATGCCGAGTTGCTTCCAGACGGTTCCATGCTGGTTACCGAACATATTACGGTTACCTTTCATGGTTCCTACAAGGGTTATTTTATTTCCATTCCACAGGGCACTACCCCTCTGAGTGACATTCTGGTTTCCGAAAACGGTTCTTCTTATCAGTTTAACCCGGGTACTGAATACGGGCCACCAGGCACCTACCTGATAAAGCAAAACGGCAATGATGTTACCATTGATTGGAGCATTGATGCGACTGATGCGCAGCGTACCTTTGATGTAAGTTACCGCGTAAACAATCTGGTCAAGGTTCATAATGATGTAGCCGAGTTTTACCGAAAATTTGTCGGGGAAAAAAATCAGCAAAGCATCGGTGAAGTTACCGTTCGAGTACTTTTACCGACCGGGGCGGAAAACTACCAGCCCGGAAGTGATATACGCATCTGGGGGCATGGTCCCTTACACGGTGAAGTAAATTTCGCCGGTCCTCGTGAAGTAGTATGGCAAATTACTGATATGCCCGCCAAAGAGTTTTTGGAAGGGCGCATGACCATGCCGGTACAACTTTTCCCCGCTGCCCCGCTTGAACTCAAAACCGGTCAGAATGCTTTGCCGGCTATTCTTGACGATGAAGGTCAGTGGGCTGATACAGCTAATCGCGAACGTACCATGGCGCGCCTGCAGATTCTATTCGCCATATTGATTTTACTGGGTACATTAATTGCTTTGTATATATTATGGCGTATGTATGGCCAGGAATTTAAACCGGAATTTCAGGGAGATTATTATCGGGATTTGCCGGCCGATTATTCACCGGCCGAGATGTCAGTTTTATGGAACTGGGGAGAAGCAAAGACACACGATATAACTGCTACCCTTATGGACATGGCCCGGCGCGGATATATAACTATTGAACAGCAGCTGTTTGAGCAAAAAAGGCTGCTGGGCAGCAAGGATGTTACCACCTATTTATTAACTCTTCAAAAAGAATCCTACCAAAAAGACAGAAACAGTTTGCGACCTCATGAACGTAAACTAATCGATTATTTATTTACAACTGTTTCCGAGAATAAATCCACTTTGTATTTATACGATATCGAACAATTTTCCAAAAAACGCAGTCGGGAATTCTATTATAATTTGTGGGTACCCTGGAAAGACGGTCTATTCGCAAAAGGAGAAGCCAACAAGTGGTTCGAGAAAACCGATTCCAAAACCCGTTGGATAGTTGTCGGGACCGGAGTACTGTTTTTTCTCATCAGCGTACTATTGTTTAATAAGGAAATTGTTATCCCCGGTGTCAGTTTCCTGATCAGCGCCTTTTTAATTTCCATAGTACCGCAGACTTTTCAGCGCCGTTCCCAACCGGCTAACGAGGATTTAACCAAATGGCAGGCGTTCCGCAGGTTCCTGCTGCATTTTTCCGATATGCAGCGCCATGAAATACCCAGCCTGATTATCTGGGAACATTATCTGGTCTATGCGGTCAGTCTGGGAGTTGCCAAAGAAGTTATGAAGCAACTGGAAATTGTTTTTCCTAATCTGGAAGATAATAATTACCGTTTTGGACAGCGCTGGTATTATGGTGCAGCTGGATTTGGCATGGCCGGCTTCAGCAATCACTTCGACAACATAGGCGAGAGCCTGCAACGCTCCATTGAGGTAGCAGAAAAAACCGTACGGGCAGCTGAAAGCAAGTCATCGTCGGGCTCAGGCGGAGGCGGAGGTTTTTCCGGCGGCGGCGGCGGAGGTTCCGGCGGCGGAAGTTATGGTGGTCGTTAATCTGAAAAAGCACACTTTGCGTGTGCTTTTTCTCTGCTAATTTATAACTATCCAGGTTAACAATATATGGTTGGGAAGAAGATTATTGTTTATAATGAAAACATGCGACTCCCGGTGACGGGATATTTATGTATAAAAACCAGACATTATCACTTTTTGCAGTAGAACCACTATTTAAAAGGAGATGATAGCAATTAATATTAAAATGACCAAAAGCTTGATGCTGCTGTTTACCTACGCAGCCGTTCTGCTGCTGATTGTGCTCAATTTTAAACCGATTATGAACGGTCTGGGTGTTTTTATTTCCTTTTTCACTCCCTTTTTTATCGGCATCGTCATAGCTTTTATTTTAAATGAACCTGCTATGTATTTTGAAAAAGTTTTGGCCGGGAAGGTTTTTAAAAAGGACCGTCCCGCCTTGACCAGAGCTCTGGCTATTCTTATTGCCCATATAATGGTTTTATTACTGTTATTTCTGTTGATTATGTTCATTATCCCGCCATTAATTGAGAATATCCGTTTGTTTTCCAGCAATGTCGGGACATACGTAAATAATACCCAAGCCTGGTTGAATCAACTTATGAGTCATTTTCGACTGGAAAGTTTTGATCTGTCCGGGTTAACGGATAAAGCTTTTGGAGCATTGGATAGTATATCTGCCAATATGATGAGTCTTTTATCCCAAATTATTATTATCACTACCAGTGTAATTGGCTTTATTGTCACCCTGTTTATCGCCATTATTTTTTCCATATTTCTTTTGGCCGGTAAAGAAACTATCCTGCATAATTGTGACCGCGTATTCAGAGCTTATCTGCCGGACAAAGTTTATGAAACTGCCGCTTATGTTAACCGGATTACAATTGATACCTTTAACCGCTATATTTATGGGCAATTGACTGAGGCTTTTATTCTGGGCGTACTATGTTTTACCGGCATGATGATTTTTGGTTTTCATTACCCGTTAATGATCAGCACCTTGATAGGGCTTAC
Source organism: Syntrophomonadaceae bacterium (assembly GCA_028698695.1). GTDB lineage: Bacteria > Bacillota > Syntrophomonadia > Syntrophomonadales > Syntrophomonadaceae > JAAYBS01. The sequence continues at coordinate 11,108 of JAQVWB010000007.1, forward strand.
AGCCCTGGTGCCTTTAATCGGTGCGCTTATCGGCGGTTTTATCTCTTCTTTGCTGTTGTTGATGATTTCCCCCATGGAAGCGATATGGTTTTTAGTGTTCCTGGTCATATTACAGCAATTTGAAGGTAATGTAATTTACCCGCGCGTGGTGGGAAGTAGTTTGGGAATGCCGGGAATCTGGGTTTTGTTATCCGCAATTATCGGTGGAGGTGTAGCCGGACCCGTTGGTATTCTGCTGGGCGTACCTATTGGTACCATTTTCTACATCCTGTTAAGAAATGCCGTCCGGCAAAAGGAGTCCCTGGGGGATACTGAGCAGGTTTAAAACGGAATTAAGGGGGTGCTGCCGTGGACTTAAGCCTGGCTGCACCCCCTTTTTTTATTAGTCATTATTCACTTTTCCCCTCTTCACGGGCCAGGTACTCGCGGATTATCATCCTGACCAATGCACTTCTGGAAATTTGCTGCTCTCTGGCCAGTTTTTTTATTGATTCCACCTGTGTAAGTGTAAGGTAAAAAGTCGCGTGTTCAAATTTATCGGTAGCCATTTTAACCTCCTCCCCGCAGGTCGCAAGTACTGGGGCCTGATTTCCTCTTTGTGGATAGTATATGAAAGATTCAGCAGTTCGGTTACATCCGACTCATAAAATACCCAGTCCCGATTCCAGCAAATTAATCTGGTGGCGCATAGCTTTACGCCCGGCACGGATAGTAGATTCAACCTTGGAAAGATCATCCAGTTTGATAGCCGGCACCTGGGGATAAATTACCTGGTCGGCCAGCCATTGCTGTTCAGTTTTGGAGGTTTCATAGGCAAGTATGTCTATACTGCGGGAAATTATCTGGAAAATACCCCGAACCGGATGCCGGTACCGGGGGCTTCCCAGGTTAACCGCCAGGATATAGGGCACGCCCATCATTTTTAATGATACTACCGGTACCATGCTTTTTATCCCCCCGTCTACCAACTGCATATTGTAAACCCTGGCCGGAATAAAAGTAACCGGAATAGACACGCTGGCTCTCACCGCCTGGCTCAAACGGGCCTCCCTTATTATGAGCAAGTCTTCCTGGTCTGCTTCAATATGGGTATTGGTAAATATTATTTCCTGTCCGGAATCAATATCACAAGCTACGATGGCAATGGGCAGCCTACAATCCTGAAGGGTTTTCCCCCGGGTTAATTTTTCTACCAGTTGTTCTATTTTGTCACCTTTAAATATTCCCTCCAAAGGGGATTCATAACCCGACTTCAACAGACCAAATAAATGTTTAAGCATGCCCCAATAATTGTAGTCCAGGTAGTCCCCTGGCTGTAAACGAAGGGCCAGGGTTTCCATGTGAAAGGGTGATATACCGCTGGCATAAAGTGCTGCTATAATACTGCCGACGCTGGTTCCGGCAATAAAGTTTATCGGGATGCCCCGCTGCTCCAGCACCTGTAATATACCAATATGAGCAAAGCCTTTTAATCCGCCTCCACCCAGTGCCAGACCCAAACTTTTCACTTTTTTGCTCATATTATCACCCAAATCTCTTCACCTTTTCTCTGTACAAGAATCATTTATTCAGGCAACTGCCTGAGTGTTTCTATATTCAACGATTGCATTTGGTTACCATAAATCTTGATACTATCTGCATGCGCTCCTGATTTTTTTCCTGCAACTCCTGCCAGAATTTCAGGTAATCAGGATGGTTTGTAGTTTGCTGATAATCATGCAGGCAGTGTTCCAAACTCTGGTGATACTCCAGAACTTTTTCCAATTGTCCACGCATCAGATTTTTTTCCTGACGACTGACGCGGGCAGTTTTTATATTGGGTTCCAAATCGTTCACCTCCGCTGCTAAGTAAAAAGGATGCCCGACCTACACAGGTAAGTCGAGCATCCTTATGAGCACTTTGATTCTAAAACTCGACTTCCGGATCGAGTTCTCCATAGACAATTACATCATGCATTTTACCCAGCTTATCAATGATATCCACATATACCCGAAGTCCTATACAGGTTCCGTTTACCGGACTGGTTAGTTTGCATGGGTTGCTTGGGTCTTCACAGTTACCCTTGATTTCAAAATCAAAAGACCAGTTTCTCAAAATTACTTCTGACTGTTCGACTTCGCTGCGGAATTCTTCGATGGTCAGGGGCGGATCAAATTCATCCAGCTCAATAGTCTGGTCAAAACGATCGGAAACAGTTATAATTTGGTATTCCCCCTGTACCAGTACAAACAGGATAACCTCGTAGTCAACGAAAACCCTGACCCGGTTAAAACATTGTAAATCCTCGGATACCTGCAAAACTTTTACTTTGATATCTTCGACACAGGAAATTTTCCCTCCCACCTGCTGATCGGGAACACAGAAGGTAGTGTCCAGTACCTTAACCTGTTTGGCAATGTACTTGGCTTTAATGACTTTAGCCCATAAATCCAACTTGCAACCTTCAGGAAATTCACACTTTAATCCAGCCATGATATCTTTTCCCTCCTTTTTCTCTCTACTGTCCTGACCTGCTTATCAGCAGGCCGGTTAGAAATTCATTTTAGCTAAATTTCTAGGATATTCTATGAAGTCTGACTATAAAGTGTGATTATCTGTGTTGCTTTTTTAGTTATTTTTTTCATAATTCTAGAAACGGTAATTGATTTCCATGCATTATATGGGCGGCTTCCAGGGTTCCATCACAATATAATTGAAATCCCATCTCCCGGGATTGCTGACAAAACCCAATGTCCTCTCCCCCTCCATCCGTGGAATATCTTACCCCTCCGGCAATTACCCCGCGCTTGATTAGATAAGCCGCTCCGGTACAGTCGACCGGAAATACTCTGTCCCGGGGAAAATCACGTATATATTCATAGCGGTCATCAACCTGGCGGAGAATGTTGTAAATGCCCGGGTCGCCTATCTGGTGTCCATTACATACCAGCATGGCTACTATATCGCAATTATTGGCAATTAAACGCGACAGGCTATGCGCAGAAACCAGAATGTCACTGTCGACCGAAAATAAATAGTCAGCTCCTGATTGCAGAAACTGACTAAGTAAAATATTACGCAATGACGCCAGATGGGCAAAGCTATAGTATCCTCGTTGTACCCCTTTGGGCTTTTCCTGATTACAAATGACAATAGCAGTATTATTTGTCCGGGCAAACCCCTCTAAAATTTCCTGACTGTGATCCGTTGAATTATTAAGCACGAAACAGTACTGTAGTTTTTCCCGGGGATAGTTCAGGGAGTTCATAGCCTGGAGATAATAGGGCAAAACCCAGGCACGATTACGGACCGGGCAGCCAATCATTACCTTCACTGCTAATTCCTCTGCACAGCCCGGGCAGTCCGATAATTAAATGACTTTCTACTTACTCTTATTCCTGATTGCATTATCCCGGCAGTGGCAATGTTATCTGATACTCCTGCAGCACTGCTCTTATTGTCCCTGACCCGCAACCGGAAAGTTCCTCCCCGAACTATAACCACCACCCGGTTGTTGCCTGATATTGATACTCGCAAAGGTTGACTCCCGGAGGAAGTTACCCGGTTCTGATTATCGCTAATATCAGAGCTGCCCCGTAATGAGATTTTTACCGGTGCGAGCTGATCAAGTTCTGAAGTAATAAAAGTTGGCGGTGATACAGGGGCGACAGGTTGCGCTACGCCTTTGGCAGCCAGCCGTTCTTCCATCAAAGCAATTATTTGACGGGCCCGCGAAATCCAGGAGTTTTCAGCTGCTACGGCCAGACGTTTGCTGCGAAGGTCATCGGTATCATCATATAATGCCCGCTGAATATTGCTGATAAAGTCTTCATAGGTTACGGATACATGTACGATATCACGATATTTTTCTGTTTCGGGAAGGTTGGTAGAAACAATTGGTATGCCCGTGGCCATGTATTCCCACATTTTTATGGGATTAACTGATTCTACCATGCTGGATAGTTTAAAAGGTATTATGCCAACGCTGAAAGCTTGGGCATAGGCAGCCAATTGTTCGTAGGGTTTAAATCCCAGATAGTGAATGTTGGAACGGCGAGGTACATCAGTTACATTATACAAAGGACCTATTATAACAATATTGCAATTGGGATAAGCTTGCGCCAGGTGGTCAATTAATTCAAAATCCAGCCAGGTGGCCACTACGCCGATATAACCGATTATTGGCCCGGGAATAGCCGCAATATCTTCCGGTACAGGCAGTGCTCCCCTGCTTGCCCTGGAGAAATACTCATAGTCACATCCGTTGGGAACCATGTAACTATATGGATTGAGTGCCAGGGCCATGGAATGAAGTTTCGACGAAGTAGTAATAACTAAATCTGCACTGCTGACTGCCCTATGGTAGTATGGTCGCCAGGATTCAAATTCATCACTTGGTTCATCCACGCTGTCAAAGACCACCAGACTGGGATTATACTTTTTAATCTCATCTACCTGGGCAGTTGCACTGTAATATACTACCGGGTGAATATTTTCCAGAAACGGTCGGGAATCAACATTATTAAATAGAAAAAAGTTAGGCGTGATTTCGGAAATGCCTGCAATTTGTGAATTATGTGGGCTGGGGCGGTTCTCCCAATATACCGGCAACCCTAATTCTGCAAAACTTTTCATCAACTGTTGAGGCCGTTGTACCAGATAATTGAAATCAAGCGTGGGCGGGTAAAGAATTGGACCTAAATTCGTCATGGATATCCTCCTAACAATAGGTATATTTTTTTACCGCTTAGATAGCGTATGTTAAAAATAATGGATGGGTGTCATGGATAAAACATCCACCTTTCTAAACTACAAGGTTATACGGATCCCCCGGCGTCCTACCCGGATATTTTCCGGCATTGCCTGGGATTTATTATGTGCAGCAGCCATATTCAGCCAAGGATTAATATCTGCTGCCCGGTGCTGGTAGGTATGTCTTGCATAAACCTCCTCCTGACCCTGGCGGGCAATTTTCTCACGCAAATCCGGCCGGGCCAGATAAAAATTAACCAGATCCAGAGTCTCTTCAGCGCTTCTGGTCCAGACCAGATGATGATGGTTAATAAAATAGTTTTCAATCGCCGGCGTCCACTGAGTAAGATAAAAACCGCGACTTCCTAAAATCTCAAATGTTCTCATACTCATCATAGTCAGGGATGTATCCACTGAATGCAGTCCCAGCATTATTCGAGCAGAGGAACAGGCTGTCGGCAAGTCCTCATTAGCCATATATCCTCCGTAAAAATCAGCCGAAATATGAAAACCCTGTTCCGGATCCAGCCACCATTCATTGCCAAAAATCTTCAGGTCAAAACCACCGGCCATTAGTGGATTAAGGATGGTGTTGTTTCCATGTATGCGAGCAGGATGATAGTTATAATTGTTACCTACAAATATCAGGTCATGATTAAACCTGTAATCAAATGGTTTAGGGTGATGATAGAATGGATTACAGGCAAACATAAGCAGACGGGCATTAATACCCTGTTCCGCATAGCTTGCCAGTGACTCCTGGCAGGGAGTAAATACCAGTGGTGATTTTAATGCGTAGGGAAGGGACAAATTGTTATAAGATACCGGGTCTTCTATCGCCCAGTAGACATGAGGTATTTGTAAATCGTCCAACAGGGGAAACAGCTTGTGCATACGGTTGGTACCACCGTCGTTAAAAACCAGGTCGGGTTGAAAATTCTCTATAAACGGCAACAGTGATTCTTCCTGATCTAAAAACACATACTCGATCTGATGTCCCAATTCAGCCAGCGCTGGTCCAAGTCCCCTGGTTACCAGCGGAACTGTATTAGCAAACAGTATTCTCAATTAACTCATCCCACTTTCCGTCCAGGATTATCCCCTGATATAAGTACATAAAAGCCATGATAAGGGGCTTTTTTATTTTATGAACGAATTGTGTTATTGGTTACAAAAAGCTAAAAATCAGGAACTGGCTGCAAAAAGACGTTTTATGCGCTTGCCCAATCCGGATGCCTCCTCCTCAGACATTGCTCCGGTAGGATAATAAGGGTTTTCATAACGAATCAGACGAGCTTCCTTGTCTTTTATTGCTTCCTGCAACTGTTCTGTCAGCCCCCGGTAATAATCAACTTCACCATTTAACTGCTGACTTTGTTTTTCGGCTTTATAAACCCCTTTTTTCAAGCTGAGAATATCTTTTTCATATAAATAAATCTTATGGCGTAATTGTCTGTTTTCGCCCTGCAATTGGTTTACTTCCTGTTGCAGGCGGGCAACCAGTTCGCTAACCTTGCTGACCGTCCGCCCTTGCTCTTCTGTAGATAAACTTACTATTTGTTCTCTGGTGGCCAGTACCAGATAATCAATATAATAATCTATTTGCAGTTCCCCCTGCTGTAATGTTGCCCGGGCATCAGCATTCAGCAGATTGATGACAAATACCAGCATTTTATCCATTATGTCCGTATTAATGAACTCCTGCCTGGAAAGGCGCTGGCGTGCTGTAATCTCCCGACTGATCAACTGCATTTCTCCCAGGTGGTCTTCCAGCAGACATAAAGCATCCAGCTTAAAGATTGCTTCCAATGATCGTCCCCGGGGTTGAACCGTCATCTGCCTGACTTTTATTTTCAGGTCTTCGATTGATTTGAATGTCTGGTCAAGTGCACATCTATATTGTTCCTGAAGCCGTCCGGGTTTTTCCAGACGGGATATAATGACTGGTGCCCATATTGCTATGGCTTCGCTCATCGCCCGTGCCTCCCTGAAGTTTATTCTGGTAAATATATATTATGAATTGTCCCCGGCTATGAATTAACTGATTGACTCACCTGCAAAAACCCGGGTTGGATCTATAAATATGAAGGAGTCGACGGCCCCTATGCCTTTTGGCAATGGAATTAATAACCGCCTGTCAGAAAAAAGAAAAGCTGCATGTTGCCATGCAGCTCATTTGGTATGGTTATTTAGCTTTCTCCAACCGCAATTCGAATTTCAGAATCCTGTGTATCGCAAATAAAAAGCTCCACAGTTTCGGTAAGTACATCAGCATAACTGTAGGAAACCCGTCTTTCCACTTTTCTCTCTTCAAGCTTGACTACGAATATGTTTGGATAAATCGATTCGAGGATCCCTTCCCTTTCGATAATGCGATTACGTCCCCGATTCGCTTTCAGCCTGATTTTACTTCCTACGAAGGACTCCAGGTCTTTTTTTATATCCGCTATTGGCCTGGGATTACTCACGCAACCACCTTCTTCTATTCATTCATCCTGTTAAGTGTATAATAAATATACATGGTTGTCAACCGGGGTTTAATAGTATATAAAAAAAGGCGTCTGGTGTCAACCGAATAAAATATAATTCCCCGTCAATAAAACTCGAATTGACGATAACCGGACGTCATTTTGGAATAACTGTCAGGTTATCAAGCCTATTTGCACCCCTGTTTATTTGTATTTTAGGAAGTGAGGGTGAGGGGTTAATACCTGACAGTAAATTAAAAAATAACTATCAGGTTGAGTCAGGAGAAGTCTTCCAATTATCTACATAAAGGACTTGTTCAACCCCTCTATTCACTAAAACCTACGGCCAACCGGGCAAAGTCTTCCAGGCTTAATTGCTCCGGGCGGGTCATCGGGTTTATACCGGCAGCCTCCAGTTTAGTTTGAGCTATGGTTTTATCAATTGCATAATAAGTATGGCAAATATTCAACATGGTCTTGCGACGCATCTGAAACGCAGTCCTCATTAATCCTTTAAACTTGTCTTCGTCAGAAACTGATACACGCGGAGATGACAAGGGCATGAGACTAATCACCGAGGAGTCTACTTCAGGACGGGGATAAAAGCAATTGCGTGACACTTTGGTTATCAAGCGGGCATCAGCCCGGTAGCGGGTCATAAGTGTAAGCAAGCCATAATCTTTGCTTCCCGGACTTGCCAGTATACGATCGGCAACTTCCCTCTGTATCATTAAAATTGCCCCCTTCATAGCGGAGCATTCTTCCAATAGTTTGAAGATTATGGGCGTGGTTATATTATAAGGAATATTGGCGCATACAACAAAACCGGACTCAGTGGCCTCAGGATAATAGCAATTTACTGTTTCTTCAATATCAATGCCAAGTATATCCGCAAATAGCAGTTGGACCTGCGGATAATCCTGTAAAACTTCCCTTAAGGCCGGTTCCAGATTGCGATCAATATCTACGGATAATACTCCCTCGAAACGAGGTGCCAATTCTGCAGTTAAGGCCCCCAGTCCCGGGCCAATTTCCATCGCATAAGGCACTCCAGTTGCAGAAGCCTGGTCAGCAATTTTGGTTAATATGTTGCCATCTACCAGAAAGTTTTGACCCCATTTTTTCCTGGGGAATAGCTGATATTTTCTCATAATGGCTTTTAGCCCGGATATGCTGGATGTTTTTATCATTTCTTGTCCTCGATTAGCATTTATGCCTATTATACAATACTGCTGGTATACTAATGGAAATAATTCCGGCCAAGAGAAAAACCTGAGTGTATTAAATGCACTCAGGTTTAATTATAATGATCGTTTAGAAAGCTGGTTGTTGCTGTTTAATCTGTGTAGTTAAATCTTTAATGTCTGATTGGAAATTCTGTATAGGTTTCCCCTGAATAACCCCGGCAGCAACATCATTAATACGCTGGATTAGAGTTGGGTCAGTTGTAACCAGAACCTGGGATATTCTCCGGTCACTATTTTTAAGTTTGTTGGCTACATTCTTTTTAATATTATTAGCCATGGAGGGATTATTTTCCGCCTTTGATTCCAAATTCAATCCTACCATTACAATCAGACCGGAATAGTTTCCATTGACAGCAGTATTGGGCGTAGGATTAGCATTCCCTACTGTATTGGGGTTTACATTGCCTACTCCTTCCGGATTAACCACTCTGTTAATGTCTCTGGTAGCCGTAGTCCCGGTGGTGGTTTTACCCGTCACGTTATTAGTCATGGCAATACTGGTTACAACTACCGAGGCCCTTTGAACTCCATCCACATTTTCTGCCAGATTGGAAAGTTTGCTGGCCATCACCCTCCGTTCGCTGGGCGTCATTTCACCATTGTTGGTAATGTTAGTACTTCGGTTATCAGTCATCGGTTTCTTGGCAGCATTGTCACAGCCAGTTGCCATAGTTAATAACAGGATACTAATACAGAGTGCCACTATGGTTTGTTTTTTCATCTCTTCACCTCCTTCAAACTAATCCAAGTTTAGTTTTTAACTTTTTGATTATTTCAAACGAGGCAATATCTGGATAGAAATAATAAACCCGGCTTTACGCCGCTGTTTAGGCGATTATACCTGCCGGGATTTTCTTAATCCGTTTGAAGAACAAACCAAATCATAGAACCTGACTAATCTGATTTAACCTGAATATCTTGTAAAATTTTATAAAATCAGGTCAATCCATTGCAGGACTAATAAGTTTCACCCTCCGGGCTCCGCGCCGTTAAGATTCTATAAAACCAATTCGCCCATCTCCTCCTGACTTACTCACTCTTTATCAGGTAGAGTCAGTAGCAGTCAGGTAAAGTCAGGTTCTAAAATGCCACCTCGAGAACCCTCCTCGATCATACTGTCGCATAAATTGATGTAAAAAAAGACCCCCTCAAATAATTTGAAGAGGTCTTTTGGGGTTCATTTTAGAATTTTTTAATTCAGGACATAAACCTTTATGGTTCTTCGTCCCCAGTTAACGCATTGCGAATGTTGTTCCATAAACAGATCCAACCGGTCTCCTTTAATTGCACCTCCGGTATCTGAGGCAACTGCATATCCATATCCCTCAACATACAATCTGGTTCCCAGCGGAATAACGCGGGGATCAACTGCCACCATGCCCACCGCAGGATTCTTTCCGGTAGCAGTTCTGTTGCCGGTATAAGTATAGGCAGAAGCAGTCATGTATCTGGCCTCACTAAAATTCAAATTCTGGCCACTACGTGATACGGAAGTAATAGTTCCCATCGCTACAACTTTATTCCTGGGCTCTTTAATTTGTTCAGTTTTTACAACTTCCCGTTTCACTTCCTGACCATTATGATAGGTAATCTTAACTGTGTTACGTGCCAACCCACTGATTCCCTGACTTACTGTACGGGTTAAACCTTTCTCCAGCGAATGATCTACGGTCAATTCCTCACCAAAAGGAGTTGGCTCTTCCACTACTTCTTCGGTTTGTGATACCCGGATAACTTCGATTTCCTGATCAGGAACAATTTTTTCTGCCGGCAGGGTCTTTACTACATCCATACTGCCCAGTTTTATACCTGCTAACTTAATAGCCTCTTTAATCGGTACTGCAGTTGTAATAATTTCTGTAGTTTTTCCATCGGCAACGACTTTGACTTTAAAAGCCCGGTTTACTTTTACCGTCATATTCTTTGTTACTCTGCTGTTTAAAGATGGCTCAACGCTATCCTTTTCCCCCAGAGTAATATCATTCTTTTCTAAAACCTCCCCAACTGAATTAGCAAAGAAAGCCCGTGTTTGAATTTCCTTGCCGTCAACTGCAAGCGTCACTGGTTTTTGCAGGGCAAAGAACAGACTTACCAATAATAATGCCAGCACACCGATACTGACAACCAGGTAAGTGCTTTTCCTGGTCCACACAATACCCATAACTCTCCTCCTTTTTTCCCGGCCATTAAATGACTAATGGCTCAAGGTCTTCTTATTTTAGTCAAAATCCAGTCAACAAGTCAAATTTGTGCCCCAATTAATGGCATTCGTGCCATATTAAGGATTTTAACCAGAGCACTCTCTATTACAATTATTATCCTGTTTTAACTATTTTATTCCCCGTCTGGTAAAAAAGGTGTTGAAAGAGGGTACCAAAGCCAGTCCAAAAAAGTATCATTTTTTTCAAACAGACACATGGACAATTCGAGACTGCTGATAAATTATCATAAATGTCATCCTGAGGAGCTGCAGGCGACGAACTCTTTCAAACAGCTTGGAGAATGGAACTTATTCTGTTACCGTTTATAATAGGAGGGTAATCCTGCAGCTTATCCGGATAATTAAATCCTTTGGTATTTATGTTATGGGAAGTGAGCTTATGGTTGGGAAAGTTCTGGTTGTAGATGATGAAGAATCATTGTTAAGGTTAATTAGTTATAATCTGAGCAAAGAGGGCTTTGTTATACTGACCGCCAGGGATGGAAATGAAGCCTGGGGACTAATCGAAAAAGATCAACCTGATATTATCGTTTTGGATTTGATGTTGCCAGGAAAAGATGGTCTGGAACTTTGCCGGGATTTGAGAAAAAGCAATATAGATACACCTATCATAATGCTTACAGCACGTGATGAAGAAATCGACAAAGTGCTGGGATTAGAACTGGGTGCAGATGATTACATGACCAAACCGTTCAGCGTAAGGGAGTTGGCTGCCCGGGTTAAAGCTATATTAAGGAGAAAGAACAGTATCAGCATTAGTGAAAAAGAAGACGCTGAATTGAGAATTGGTGATTTTATCATCAAAACAGAGAAATATGAAATTTATAAGCATGGCCAATTACTTGATTTAACCCTGAAGGAATATGAACTGCCGGAAATCCTGCTTAGAAACCAGGACCGGGTCTTAAAACGTGATTATTTGCTCAGGCTATTATGGGATTATACTGACGGAGTGAGTACCAGGGCCTTGGATGTGCATATCAGCAAATTAAGAGAAAAGATTGAGGTTGATTCCAGAAATCCCCAATATATAAAAACCGTGCGGGGAGTAGGTTATAAGTTTGAGGGAACTCATTATGTTTAGAAGTTTTCGTGGAAAACTGACCGGCAGCTATTTATTACTTATAATTGTACTGCTTATTATTGCCGGCGGTCTGGTATTCAGCAGTTTCAAAAGTTACTATATGCAAAATCTGGAGTCAAGGCTTACCCGGGAAGCTTATTTGATTGCTGACATGGCAAAATATATAGGAGACACCCCTGATGATTACAATAATCTATGTTTAACTGCCAGTCTGGATAGTGATACCCGCGTAAGTATTATTGATAAAAATGGTTTGGTATTGGGTGATTCACAATTTGAAATCAGCCGGATGGATATCCACAAGTCCAGACCGGAAGTATATACAGCTCTGCAGGGCAAAGCAGGAGTAGCAATACGTTACAGTACTACCGAGAAAATTAATATGTTATATGTAGCCGTACCTTTTGAAAACCAGACTCAGAACGGGGTAATCAGAATGGCTATCCCTCTGGCTGAACTGGCTGCTATTAATAATCGAATTTTCACCATAATGTTATTTGCTTTGTTCATATCTGCAATGCTTGCCACTCTTCTAAGCCTGTTAATGGCCAAAAGGTTTTCCGCGCCGCTGCATGAAATCACCGTTATGATTCAGGATATGACCGCCGATAATCTTGATCAAAGAATACTCTATCAAGCTGATGATGAACTGGGCATTCTGGTCAGCGCTTTTAACAATATGGCTGAACATATCGAGCGGGGGATCAGTGAAATAAATGAAGTGAAAAATCGCCTTGAAGCCCTGTTGGATAACACTGTGAATGGGATTTTGATGGTTGATGTTGATGCGGTAATTCGTTATGTTAATCCGGTGGCACTGGCTTTGCTGAATATTAAGGATAACATTATTGGTCGAAGTAGTGTGGAGGTTATTAATAACTTTGAAATTATAGAAACTATTGATCAGGTCAAAAATGAACTGCAGCCATTACGCAAGGAAATCATTTTGCATAACCTGGATGAGAAAATTGTAGAGGTTAACATTGTTCCAGTTATGAATGCCAACCATTTTATACAGGGCATTCTGGTAGTTCTAAATGATATCAGCGAACTTAAAAGGCTGGAGCAGGTGCGTAAAGATTTTGTCAGTAATGTATCTCATGAATTAAAAACCCCGTTAGCT
>JAQVWB010000128.1 GCA_028698695.1 Syntrophomonadaceae bacterium
TCTTGGCTTTGAAAGTGTTGGATCGTAATGGAAAGGGTAAGATTGCCTCACTGCATTCAGCTTTGCAGGCTGCTGCCAAGCGAGAGGCACGCGTAGCTGTAGTGAGCATGGGACAGTATCAGTTGACGAAAAATGAGCAGAAGCAATTAGCTGCGTTGGTTGAATCATTATGGAAAGAACATCATATGTTGATATGTATGGCAGCTGGTAATAATGGCCCGGGATTGAATACCGTGACCGGAACAGCTGCCCTGCCAAATATAATCAGTGTAGGGGCTTATGCTAACCCGTTTATGTGGGATAGCGATTATGGCTGGAAGGTGGAACGGTCTACTTTGTGGTATTTCAGTTCTGCCGGTCCGGCATCAGACGGGACGATGGTACCAATGGTCGTTGCACCAGGAAGTGTTGTGTCTACTTATCCAATGTGGGCGGATAAGCCCTATAGGCTGGATGAAGGTACCAGTATGGCTGCACCACATGTTGCCGGTGCCATAGCTTTGTTAATGGATGCAGTCACACATAAGCTCTATAAAAATGATACCATGGCAGTTTATCAGGCGTTAATTTCAGGTGCTGAGCGGCTGGAAGGTTATCAGGCAGCTGAACAGGGTTATGGGGCGATCAATATGCTGCGTTCCTGGATGCTGCTCAGGGATATGAAAGATGATACTATTGCTTTGGGTGCATATCAATTTACTCCAGATTTCGGTTACGGACAGGGGTTGTACTCAAGGGGAATTACACCGGCACAGTCGGTGATCAGGCTGGAGAATAACACGGATACCAACCGGCAGTTGGCTATTGGCGGACTATCCGAGTGGATTAAGCCCGCCCAGTTCAGCATGCAGTTGCCGCAACAGGGGCAGAGGAAGTTGCTCGTTGATTATGAAATTCCCGAAGAACCAGGGCTGTATAGTGATTTTCTGATCGCTGATGATATGGAAACTCCAGGCGTTGATCTGTCTATTTTGCAAACGGTTATTGTTCCTTATAAATTGGATAAATTAAAGGATCAAAAGCTGGAAGTGAGTGAGAGCCTTAAAGCAGCTGAATTTAAACGCTATTTTGTACAGGTCCCGGAGGAGGCTTCAAGTTTATCCCTTAATCTGGCAGTAGCTTCGGGACGGGCCCGTATGCATGTAGTATCACCTTCCGGGTGGCAGGACATCAGCAATTATGCCGGGCAGGGTAAAACCCTAACTGAGCCGCAGGTGGAGATAGCCTATAACCTGCCGGAGGCTGGCACCTGGGAAGTAATAGTGTACAGCGCGGCTTCATTGAGTGATTTTGAAGAAACCCAGTCTCAGTATACTTTGCAGGCGTCACTGCAGGATGTTCAGCCGGCAGTCGTTACCCCGCCGGATGATCGTTATCTGGTCAGCAGCCTGCCCCGCATCCTGAGACCTGGTGAAAAGAATCTGATCAGTATCGGTTTCTGGAATTCGGTGACCAAAACTGCCGGAGAAGGTGCCGTAATGATAGACGGCAAAATGTACGAGCTCCGCAACGGCATGGTCCTCCTCCCCATCATCCCCACCACCGACACTATAAACCTCACCATATCCTGGTGAGGTTAATGCCTCCAGTCACTTCGCCGCAATACCGACACCATAAACCTAACCGTATCGTGGTGAGGTTAAGCCACAGGCTAATAGCGGCGGTATGTCCTCTTTTCATATCCCCCATGGTAGGAGCTTTTATCTTCTCTATCCCAATGTAGGAGAAGCCTTCAGCTTCTCCAGCTATCCCCTGTAGTCATCCCCTGTAGGAGAAGCTTTCAGCTTCTCCACAGAAGCTAAAGGCTTCCGCTACGGCGGTGGCGGTGGGGTACTTTGACTTGAAGCTGGCAATAGTTTACTATGATGCTAAATATGGTTGATATTAAACGGGGGGTCACGGTGATGGATAGACAATTAATTGAGAAAGCGCGGGAGTTGCTTAATGCTAATTATATTTCTACTACGCTCAGTACGGTTGACCGGGATTATAATTGTAATGTAGCAGTTATTTCCGTGCTGGAGATGATTGATGATGATACGATTATTGCGGCCCGGTTTGGGGCAGACAGGACCTATGCGAATTTGCTGGAAACCCGCAAGGGGGTTTTCCTCGTGCTGCTGACCGATAACGAGAAAACCAAGGATGGTATACGGGTTTATGTGGAGTTGGCTGAGGACCGGCAGGAGGGACCTTATTTTGATCGTATCAAACAGCGTTTGCAGGATACCCGCTATGGCAGTTTTGCATTAAAAAATTGTCTGGTGTTTAAGATTACAGATATTTTACCAGTTTCGATGTTGAAGAAGGCTGGCGGAAGCTAAAAGCTTCTGCTACGGTGTTGCGACGTGGAGCTTTTCAGGAATAATATGGTCGCGGCGTAGGAAATGGGCATATAATAGGGTGAGGCGAGCGATGATACAAACCGTTAGCTCGGAGACTGAAGTCTCCGCTACAAAATTAGGTAGCGGCGAATTCATTCGCCGGGGCAATAACCCGGCGCAGTCAGTAGCGGCGAATTTATTCCCGAAAAAGAATAACCCGGCATTGCTCGGAGACTGAAGTCTCCGCTACAAAATTAGGTAGCGGCGAATTTATTCGCCGGGGCAATAACTGAAGTCTCCGCTATACAAGTATTCGGGATGACAATTGTGATTTCATACACGGTTTAAAGGAGGAAAACCATGTTTTTGGGAAAGGTTTTGGTGGTTTTCGGCACGCGGCCGGAAGCAATAAAGATGGCACCGGTTATCAGAGAATTTAAAAAAATGGAGGATATCACTACTATAGTGGCAGTGACGGGCCAGCATCGGGAGATGCTGGATCAGGTGTTAAAACTTTTTGATATTGTTCCGGATTATGATTTGAATTTGATGCGGGAAGGACAGGATTTATTCAGCATTACTACCGGTGTTCTGGAAGGCATGAAAGCGATATTGGATAAGGAACAACCTGATCTGGTGCTGGTGCATGGCGATACTTCCACGACTTTTGCGGCGGCTTTGGCTGCTTTTTATCGTCGTATTCCGGTTGGCCATGTGGAAGCCGGTTTACGCACGCGCAATAAGTATTCGCCTTATCCGGAGGAGATGAATCGCAGTTTGGCCGGACGCATTTGTGAGCTGCATTTTGCTCCCACCGATACGGCACGGGATAATTTGCTGGCCGAGTCGACCGCCAGCTTTAAAATATGGGTTACCGGCAATACCGTTATTGATGCTTTGCTGGATACCATTAAACCCGGGTATGAGTTTGGCGAGGAGTTGTCGCAGATAGATTTCAGCCGGCGTATTATCCTGGTCACCACTCACCGTAGAGAGAATTGGGGAAACAGCATGCGCAATATTTATGATGCGCTGCTGGAGTTAGTAAATGAGTTCCCGGATGTGGAAGTGGTGTTTCCGGTGCATAAAAACCCGGTAGTGCGCGAAGTAGCCGAGGAGATGCTGCAGGGACGGGAGAGATTCCATTTGATTGAACCGCTGGATTATGAGCCGTTTGCGCATTTGATGAATTGCTGCTATATGGTTATGACTGACTCAGGCGGTCTGCAGGAGGAGGCTCCATCATTGGGTAAGCCGGTTCTGGTTTTGCGCGATACCACTGAACGCCCCGAGGCTGTACAGGCCGGAACAGTTAAGCTGGTGGGTACCAACCGGGACAAAATTTATCAGGAGGCGAAGAGGTTATTAACCGATTCCCGCGAATATGAACAGATGGCACGGGCAATTAATCCTTACGGTGACGGCAAGGCAGCCCGGCGCATTGCCAAAATAGTAACTGAGTTTTTATATGTTCGCCTGGGAGCGCAGATGTAGTTTTGATTAGTGTATTTCCGTTTTTCCCATTGTAGGAGAAGCTTTCAGCTTATCCATCGGAAGCTAAAGGCTTCCGCTACGGTAGGTTGCTCTATCGGAAGCTAAAGGCTTCCGCTACGGTAGGGAAACTGCATAAATCTGTATTAATCCGCGCAATCAGCGTATATTTATTTATTTAACTACAGGGAGGATACTGATGTCCGAAATTAAGTTTGGAACTGACGGTTGGCGGGCGATAATTGCCCGTGATTTTACTTTTGAAAATTGTCGGGTGGTGGCGCAGGGTATTGCCGGGTATGTAAATAATCAACAGTTGACTAAAAAAGGGATAGTTATTGGTTATGATCATCGTTTTATGTCGGAGGATTTTGCTCGCGAATGTGCGCGTGTGCTGCTGGGTAATGGCATAAAAACCTTTTTGCTGTGTAAGGCTGCTCCTACGCCGGTGACTGCCTTTGCGGTGAGGTTAAAACAAGCCGGCGGTGCTATTATGATTACGGCCAGTCACAATCCGCCGGAGTATAACGGGATTAAGTTTATCCCTGAGTATGCCGGACCGGCTTTGCCTGATGTGACTGATGCCATCGAAGCAGAGATTTCACATGTGTTGGAGTCACAGAAAATTTATGAATTAAGTATCGAAGATGCCGCCCAGTTTGATTTGTTTGAAGAAATTGATGTTGATCGCGAGTATTGTCAGCAGGTTACTAAATTGCTGCTGCCGGAGAGTTTTGAAAAAAACCTGATAAAGATTACGATAGATCCGATGTTTGGAGCCGGTTGCGGTTATCTGGATAAAATCCTGACTGAGCTGGGCTGTGAAGTACGGACCATTAATAATTATCGCGATCCTTTGTTTGGCGGTTCTTTGCCGGAGCCTACCGATGAGAACCTGAGTGACCTGAAACGGGCAGTATGCAGTTATAATTCTGATCTGGGGCTGGCACTGGATGGAGACGCAGATCGGTTTGGGATAATAGATAATGAAGGAAATTTTATCAGTGCCAATCGGTTTTTGTCCTTGCTGCTGGAGCATTTGCTGACGACCAGAACTTTTCGCGGACCGGTGGCCCGTTCGCTGGCTACTACCCATATGCTGGATCACATTGCGCAGCAGAATGGTATAACTGTGATCGAGACTCCGGTAGGATTTAAGTATGTGGGTGAAGGGCTGCGGGAAAAGGGTTGTATCCTGGGCGGAGAGGAGAGCGGAGGTTTGTCCATTTTCGGACATATCCCCGAGAAGGACGGAATACTGGCTTGTTTACTGGCAGCGGAGATGCTGGCCGGTACCGGGAAATCGTTTGCCCGTTTAACGGAGGAACTTACTAAAAAGTATGGTGCCTGGGAAAGCCGGCGCCTGGATATAAAGGTGAAACCGGAGGAAAAAGAAAACATATTAAGTAAGATTGCCGATTATAAACCCAAGAGTATTTTGGGGGTCGCAGTGGAGTCAGTAAGTGGCCGTGAAGGGTTGAAGATTGTGCTGCAAGACGGCAGTTGGATTCTAATCCGGGCTTCCGGTACCGAGCCTATGTTCAGATTGTATGTTGAATCCACCAGCCTGGACCGTATCCGTGAGATCCAGGCCGAGGTGAGCAGCGCTGTTGAGCTGAAGTAGCTTTCGAGGCGGATGGGGGTTTTTTTGACGCAGATTACGCAGACCCTTCGGGCGCAGATTTTCGCGGATTTTTTATTTAAATTGGAGCCAGGTTAGTTATGGTGATTAGGGTTCTTTTTGGAGGTAAATTAAAGAATGTTTTAAATCTGACTTTATCGGGGTTTTTCTGATTATATTATTTTTCTATCAGGTGGAGTCAATTAAGAGTCCCCTTTCAGGGACTATGATGCTCCGCCCATAGGGCTTCGCAATTGATGTAGCTAAAAGCTTCCGCTACAATATTGAGGAGCCCGTCAGGTCCAGTCAGAAAAAGTCAGGTCCAGTCAGGTTCTAATAATATAATTCATTTTCACGCTTGTCACCCATTTGGGTTAATTTTTGGTTTTGAAGGAAGGATTTTCGTGAAAGGTGACGAAGGTAATAAATTAAACAAAAAACAAGGACCTCAAAAACAAAAGTCGGTTGAGATCGACAGACTGGATCACACTCTTCAGCAGGTTGTGGATACGCTGGAGCAGGGGCGGCTTGATATCTTTGATATAGCGCAGGATTGTGAGCAGCAGTGCGCTATGCTGAAAGTTGAACTGGAAGAACTGAAGCTGGCTACCATTGAGGTTATTGACCAGGTGGAGAAAACAGAGCGTCTGGAAAAACAGGCGCGCTTTAAGCTGATGGAAGTCAGCCGTCAGTTT
>JAQVWB010000129.1 GCA_028698695.1 Syntrophomonadaceae bacterium
ATACTCTTACTTTTTCATCATTGCTCAGTACTTTATAAGCAATTCGGGTTGGTCGGTTGCATTTACCACACAGCAGCATGACATTGGATGCATTGAGTGGTGATTCGATCTGCAGTATTCCTCCCTGAGGAAGACTACGACTGGGCTTCTGGTGCTTCTTCACACGGTTGATACCTTCTACCACAACTTTATCAGCCCGGGGAAGCACCCGCAGAATCTTCCCTTTTTTACCAGCGTCCTTGCCTGCGATGACATAGACAATGTCGCCTTTCTTGATTTGCATTCCTTACACCTCCATCGACTAAAGGACTTCCGGGGCCAGAGATATTATCTTCATAAAGTTTCTTTCTCTGAGTTCCCGGGCTACCGGTCCAAATATACGGGTGCCCTCGGGATTGTTGTTGTCATCTATAATAACAGCTGCGTTTTCTGAGAAAGCTATATAAGAACCATCCTGACGTCTGATTTCCTTTTTGGTTCTGACTACAACTGCTTTTACAACATCACCCTTTTTCACTACTCCACCTGGTGCAGCTTCCTTCACAGTGCAGACGATAATATCACCTACACTGGCATATTTGCGGCCCGATCCGCCTGGTATCTTTATACACAGGACTTTTTTGGCTCCAGTGTTGTCTCCTACCTTGAGCATTGTTTCTTGTTGAATCAACTGTAAACCTCCCTTCCAGGCCTACTGCAATGTTTTGGCTTTACGAATTATTTCGATTAGTCTCCAGCGTTTATCCTTACTTAAGGGACGGGTCTCGATGATTTTAACAATATCGCCAGTTTTAGCTTCATTGTTTTCATCATGAACTTTGTATTTCTTACTGGTTTTTATGGTCTTCTTATAGAGAGGATGCTGTTTTACGGTTTCTACACTGACAGTAATGGTTTTTTCCATCTTGTCACTGGTTACCGTACCGATCCTGACTTTCTTGTTTGTGCGGTTCTCAGTCACCCTTAGACCTCCTTTATCTTACATTAATTTCTATACCAATTTCGCGTTGTCTGAGTACAGTTTTACAACGGGCAATATTTTTTCTGACATCCCTGATACGCATGGGGTTATCCAACTGTCCAGTTGCTAATTGAAATCTAAGGTTGAACAATTCCTCTTTATAATCCGCTACTTTTCTGTTGAGTTCATCATCGGTTAGCTCTCTCAGCTTCTTAGCTTTCACTAACCTCACCACCTATCTCTTCTCTTTTCACAAACTTGCATTTGACGGGAAGTTTGTGAGCGGCCAGGCGCATGGCTTCACGCGCAACTTCTTCATTGACTCCGGATAATTCAAACATTACTCGGCCGGGTTTTACAACTGCCACCCAATGTTCCGGCGAACCCTTTCCCTTGCCCATTCTGGTTTCAGCCGGTTTGGTGGTAAGCGGACGGTCAGGGAAAATCTTAATCCAGAGTTTTCCGCCCCTTTTTATATGACGATTAATAGCTATACGGGCAGCCTCGATCTGACGATTGGTAATCCATGCAGGCTCCAGTGCCTGTAATGCATAATCACCATAAGTTATGGTATTGCCTTTGTTGGCTTTACCTTTAAGATCCGGTCGATGCTGTTTCCTGTATTTTACTCTCTTTGGCGTTAGCATTACCGATCAGCCTCCTCCACTGCTTTCTGGTCTGGTCGTTTTTTAGCTTCGGGCATGATCTCGCCTCTGTTTATCCAGACTTTAATCCCAATTTTTCCGTAGGTAGTATTCGCTTCAGCAAATCCATAATCAATGTCAGCCCGTAAAGTATGCAGGGGGACTTTCCCCTCAGAATACCATTCGGTACGTGCAATTTCTGCTCCACCCAAACGACCTGAAATCGCAATTCTTATTCCCACTGCTCCTGTACGCATTGATCTTTGTACAGTTTGTTTCATAGCCCGCCGGAAGGATATTCTCTTTTCCAACTGCTGGGCAACATTCTCAGCTACAATCTGAGCATCCAGTTCCGGCTTTTTAATTTCCTGGATGTTAATACTTACATTTTTATTAGTCATTTTGGTTAGCGCATTTTTTAGAACTTCAACCTCTGTCCCTCCCCGGCCAATTACTATGCCCGGTTTGGCAGTATGAATAGTAATGCGCATGCGGGTTCCGGTCCGCTGGATTTCAATCTTGGCAATACCTGCAGCATAGAAACGATCTTTGATAAATTTTCTAATCTTGACATCTTCATGAACCAGATCAGAATAATCGCGATCTGCATACCAGTTGGAATCCCAATCCCGGATAATCCCTATGCGAAAACCTTTTGGATGAACCTTTTGACCCACTATTTAACCTCCCTTTCCCTGAGCACCACCGTAATATGGCTGGTACGGTGTCGCCTTACATCTGCTCTGCCATATGCTCTGGGCTTCATCCTTTTCAGAGTAGGCCCTTCATCGATCATTATTTCTGATACATACAGTTCATCAGAGTCCATGTCGTAGTTGTGCTCTGCATTAGCAATGGCAGACTTGAGGACTTTACTAATCAGGGGCGCTGACTTTTTGTTGGTATAGCGTAAAATCCCTATGGCCTCATCAATATCCTTGCCACGTACCAGATCAGCAACCTGACGAGCTTTGTTTGGTGATACGCGTATATAGCGAGCTATCGCTCTGGATTCCATGGATTTAGTCCTCCTTTCTACCTGGCTCTGCTGGTTTTTTCTGACTTGCCAGCATGACCTCTGTATGTTCTGGTAGGAGCAAATTCTCCCAGTTTCATACCTACCATGTCTTCGGTAACGTATACCGGAACATGTCTTCTCCCATCATGAACTGCCAGGGTATGACCAACCATCTGTGGAAATATAGTTGATCTCCTTGACCAGGTCTTGATTACCTTTTTTTGACCTGACTCATTCATGTCTTCTATCTTTTTTAACAATTTCGGTTCACAATAAGGTCCTTTCTTTAGTGACCTAGCCATTCAAAAGACCTCCTTTATTTACGTTTCCTGACTATCATGTTATCGGATGGTTTCTTTTTGCGTGTTTTGCCACCGATAGCAATCTTGCCCCAAGGTGATACCGGATATTTTCTGCCAATTGGAGCCCGGCCTTCTCCACCACCATGTGGATGGTCGGTGGGATTCATAACTGAACCTCTTACTCCGGGTCTGATTCCCATCCAGCGGGAACGTCCGGCTTTACCTATAGTCACATTTTCATAATCAAGGTTGCCTACCTGACCAATTGTAGCCCGACATGCCAAGTGTACCAGTCTGACTTCTCCGGAAGGGAGTCGGACATGTGCATATTTGCCTTCCTTGGCCATCAATTGAGCAACTGTACCGGCTGATCTTACCATCTGACCGCCTTTTCCCGGGCGCAATTCAATGTTATGAATTAATGAACCTACCGGTATATCTTTTAATGGCAGTGTGTTGCCAATTTTAATATCAGCATTGGAACCTGATACAACGGTGTCCCCCACTTTAAGGTTATGGGGAGCAATTATATAAGCTTTTTTACCGTCAGCATAGTGCAACAGAGCAATGTTGGCTGAACGATTAGGGTCATATTCAATAGCCGCAACCGTGGCAGGTACGTCATCTTTTATGCGGCGAAAATCTACGAGGCGATATAGACGCTTGTGTCCGCCACCCCGATGCCTTACAGTCATACGCCCGTATACATTTCTCCCAGCTTTGCTTTTTAACGGAGCAGTAAGACTTTTTTCTGGTTCTGACTTGGTTATTTCATCAAATGTCAAAACTGTCATTTGTCTTCTACTGGGAGTTGTCGGTTTATATTTCTTAATAGCCATTTACAGCTTTTCCCTCCTTAGCAGCAGAGCACATTTACATGCCCTCGAAAATGCGAATCTTTTGTCCCGGTTTAAGGGTGACGATCGCTTTTTTACGGTTCGCAGTTCTTCCTGTAAAGCGACCCATCCGCTTGGGTTTACCCTTCAAATTCAGGGTATTTACCTTTTCTACCTTTACACCGAAAATGTTTTCGATGGCATTCTTGACTTCAGTTTTATTGGCCTTTCTATCTACGATGAAGGTGTATTTATTATCCGCCAGCAGATCCATTGATTTTTCTGTTATCACCGGTTTAATGATAATGTCGTGATAATTTCTCATTAGGCGAACACCTCCTCTACTTTGGCTACTGCATCTTGAGTAATAAGCAGGGTTTCGTAGTTTAACAGGTCATATACATTAATAAAGTCAGCAGTTAAAGGTTTTACTCCTGGTAAATTACGAGCTGATTTTATTACATTGTTATCAGCTGACATAGTAACTAACAGGGTCTTTTTACCGACATTCAGCGCTTCCAGAGTTTGCGCCATTAATTTAGTCTTGGGTTCTTCAAATTGCAGGGCATCAACAACAATGATATTGTTATCAATTACCTTGGAAGAGAGGGCTGATTTCATAGCCAGTCTTCTCACTTTTTTCGGCAGCCGGTAAGAGTAATCACGCGGCTTAGGTCCAAAGGCAATTCCGCCTCCGGTCCAAACCGGGTTACGGCTGCTTCCTACGCGGGCACGACCAGTTCCCTTTTGTCTCCACGGTTTTTTACCGCCGCCTCTAACCTCAGCGCGGGTTTTGGTCGATGATGTTCCTGCTCTTTTATTGGCAAGCTGCATTTTAACAAAATCATACAGGACTGCTTCATTGGGTTTAATTCCAAAAACACTATCCTTCAGTTCCAGCTCACCGATTTGGGCACCGCTCATGTTATATAATGGAACCTTGGGCATCTAGCTAAACCTCCTTATGCGATGCGTATCGCGCTACGCTTTCACCGAATTTTTAATCATAACCAGACCTTTGTTAGGGCCTGGAATAGAGCCTTTAATAAGAATAAGATTGCGCTCCGGATAGACTTTTACTACCTTCAAGCCCTGGACAGTTACTCGTTCTCCTCCCAGTCTTCCGGGGAGTTTTCTTCCTTTGAATACCCGGGCTGGTCCTTTGGCTGCCAGTGATCCGGGACGACGATGGTATTTTGAACCGTGACCCATAGATCCCCGGGCAAAATTATGTCTTTTTACTCCTCCGGCAAAGCCTTTACCCTTGGAGGTGCCAACCACATCAACTACATCATCAGCTTCGAACAGGTCTACAGTTATATCCTGGCCGACTTCGTAGTTATCTGGATTATCTATCCGAAATTCCCGGATAAATCTTAGCGGTTTTACATTGGCTTTTTTAAAATGTCCTTTTAGCGGTTGATTAGCTTTGTTTTCTTTCAGGTTGTAAAAACCTACCTGAATTGCTTCGTAACCATCAGTTTCATTTTTCTTTTTTTGTAATACCGTACATGGCCCAGCTTCAACTACGGTTACTGGTACTGCCTTTCCGGCTTCATCAAATATCTGGGTCATGCCAACTTTGATTCCCATAATTGCCTTTTTCATTGTCGCCACCTAAGTTACCTCCTAGTTGAGATTTCTCTCTTGATTGGTTGGAAGTGGGAGTCCAACATCATTTCTGTTTTTCCGGATTTACTGCCTGAAAGACTTTTTGCCCACCAGCCTCAAAGCACCGGCCCTCAACTATAACTTGATTTCGATGTCTACACCTGAAGGTAAGTCCAGGTGCATCAATGCATCAATAGTTTTGGGGTTAGGATCCAGAATATCAATTAGTCTCTTGTGGGTCCTCATTTCAAACTGCTCCCGCGAATCCTTGTTAACATGCGGGGAGCGAAGAATAGTATAAATGTTTCTCTCGGTTGGTAATGGAATTGGACCGGAAACATTGGAACCATTCTTTTTTACCGTCTCGACAATTTTCTGAGACGACAGGTCGAGAAGCTTATGATCAAAAGCTTTCAACCGGATTCTAACTTTCTGTTGGGCGCTCACTCTAGTCAAAACCTCCTTAAAGACTGAGTTTATTAGTACACGCTGCCGGGCGTATGGCGGCGAAGAACCCAACGGCTCTTCGCTTATCTACTGCCCAGGTTTACTTATTTACGCAATTGCGGTTACAACACCAGCGCCTACAGTTCTGCCACCTTCACGAATTGCAAAACGCAGACCTTCTTCTATGGCTATCGGCGTAATCAGTTCAATGGCCATCTGGATGTTGTCTCC
>JAQVWB010000130.1 GCA_028698695.1 Syntrophomonadaceae bacterium
GTCTCATCCCATGTATAATAAAAGTGGAGGGATCAAGGCTCTGGAGTCTGTCCAGTTTTCCCTGGTCACTCATCGGGGTTGTTTTGGAGGCTGTTCTTTCTGCTCACTGGCAATCCATCAGGGGAAGTTTATCCAGAGCCGCAGCATAGATTCACTGGCTAAAGAGGCCGAAACCTTTACCCAACATCCGGATTTTAAAGGGGTCATTCCAGATGTCGGGGCGCCGTCAGCCAATATGTACGGAATGGGGGGTAAAAACCACGACATATGTAAAAATTGCAATCGCATAAGCTGCCTGCATCCAAATGTTTGCTCCAATCTGCATACCAACCATACCCCCTCGCTTAAACTATGGAAAAAGTTGAGGAGCATAAGTCAGATTAAACATATTCGTGTAGCTTCAGGAGTTCGTTATGATTTAATTCTGAAGGATACTTCCGACCAATATTTGCATGATTTATGCAAATATCATGTGGGTGGACAGTTGAAAATTGCTCCGGAACATATTTCCACGGGAGTTACTTCCCTTATGTCTAAACCAGGCAGAAAAGAATACACACAATTTATAACCGCTTTTAAACAGATAAATAACCGGCTAAAGAAGGAACTGTATTTAATCCCCTATTTCATATCTGCACATCCGGGCAGTACCCTTGACGAAAGTATAGAACTGGCTGAATTTTTACGTGACCATTTTCAGTATTATCCTGAACAGGTACAAAATTTTACTCCAACGCCTATGACTATATCAACCAGTATGTATCATACCGGGATTAATCCGCTCAACAATCGGGAAGTATATATCCCCCGGGATACCTGGGAACGTAAGGTACAACGGGCTTTGCTGCAGTATCGCAATCCCAAAAACAAAACCATGGTACGGGAGGCGTTGGTAAAAGCGGGGCGAACCGATTTGATTGGCAGTTCACGCCAGGCACTGATTAAAGATTCTAATATTAAACCTCCCGCCGGTAAAATCCGCAAGTTAAAAAATAAATAATAAAGCCTATAACAAAGGCGAAAACAGGCGGAAGAATCCCTCTTTGAAGCGGTTATACAATGAGCGGTCGGCATATATTTGCGGAGTAATCTCTTCACAATGGTTTATAGCTCGTAAAAACTCTTCTTCCAGATAGACACTGATTTGTTCATCATATATAAAGGCATTGACTTCAAAGTCCAGATTAAAGCTGCGAATATCCATATTAGCCGAACCTACCGAACAGGCAAAACCGTCAATTACCACCATTTTACTGTGCAGGAATCCGCGTTTATAGCGGTAGCAACGGACTCCGGCCTTTAATAATTCGCCAATATAGGAAAGTGAAGCCCAGTAAACATAAGCATGATCAGGTTTATAGGGAATCATCAAGCGAACATCAACTCCAGATAAGGCAGCAAGCTTGAGAGCTTCCTGAATACTTTCATCAGGAATAAAATAAGGAGTTTCAATATAAATATTTCGTTGCGCTTTATTAATAAGTTTCAGGTAACCATTCTTTATGGAGGGAAAAGTAGTATCCGGTCCACTGGCAACTATTTGTAGCGCGCTTTCTCCTATAACAGGTCGCGACGAAAAATATCTGGCTACTTGGGGTAAAGGGTCTCGGGCAGCATAACGCCAATCAAGTAAAAATCTCATTTCCAAACCGTCAACTGCAGAACCTTCAATTTTCAAATGTATATCCCGCCAGTAACCCAGTTTTTTGGACAAACCCAAGTATTCATCACCAATATTAAACCCGCCTACATATCCAATCTTACCATCTATAACACTTATCTTACGATGATTGCGGTAATTAATACGCTGATTAATGTAGGGCAAAAAAGGCGGGTAAAAAGAAACCGTTTGTCCGCCATTTTTATGCAGTTGGTCAAAGAAGTTTCGCGGTAATCCAATACAGCCCATACCATCATAAAGTATTTTTACTTCTACGCCCTGAGCGGCTTTTTCGGCCAAAATACTGATTATATTTCTGCCCAGATTATCATTGCGAATTATGAAATACTGCATGTGGATATAATCCTGGGCATTTTTAATGTCATTAATCATACTGTCAAACAAGTCAATTCCATTATGAAATATTTCCACCTGATTATCCTGACTGATTAAAGAATGACTGCTAACCAGAAGCATACGAATTAAATCCTGATATTCAGTCACCTTGGGATCATTAAACTCCATGCTGTGATGATAAAGACTGGCATCCTGCCAGGCTACCATGGGAATTACTATACGTTCTTCTTCTTCCTTCAGATAGAATATTTTTTGGCGGCGTAAATTCTGACCTAAAAAAACATACATCAAAAATCCCAGCAATGGAATAAATGCCAGCAACAATATCCAGGATAATGTCCCCATCGGATTACGACGTTCAAAAACAACAACCAGTATTATAAGTAAGATATTGATTATTAAAACTATATCAACTAATACTAACCATAAGTTTTCCGGTAACATTATTAACCTCCCGGATGATAATAATTAAATACTGATATGTTATTGAATCCAATAAACATTCAGGGAACCGGTCAAGTTATCCTTGTCGCAGTCCCCCATAATACTCACTTATAATTATATATCATCTAATTACGTTTTTGATAAATGAATAAATTACCGCCCCTTGAAGTTAGCCTGACGTCTTTCAATGAAGGCCTGAACTCCCTCAGCAGCGTCTTCACTTTTCATGATCGGCATAATATCCGGCATGAGGCAGGCCAAAGCGGCTTTGTTTCCTTCTACTCTGGCAATGCGCGCTGAACGTAATGCAGCCTGAACCCCCAGCGGAGCCTGCAAAGATATACGCGTAGCAATTTCCAAAGCTCGATCAAATTGCTTGCCCGGTTCAGTAACCTCCTGAACCAAACCCATGCGATAAGCTTCCTGGGCAGATATTTCATCACCGGTTAATAGATAACGCATGGCATTACCCCATCCCATTTCCTGATACATACGAACGGTTGCCCCACCTACCGGATAAATACCACGGGTTACCTCAATCTGTCCCAGACGAAGATCGGAGGCTGCAACTCTAACATCAGTTGCCAGTAAAAATTCAAAACCAATGGTATAACAAATTCCCTGTACAGCCATTACCAAAGGTTTACTCAGGCGTTTGTCTTCATCCAGACCGAATGGGTCTATATAACCTTCCGGTAAATCCGGAAATTTTCCTTCGGCAAAAACCCCTGCCCACTGTACCAAATCCAGACCGGCCGTAAAATGATCACCATGGGCAAACAACAAACCACAGCGTAGTTCCGGGTCATTATGCAGCTGACCATAAGCAGCCGCTACTTCCCAGTACATATCCAAACTGAGAGCATTACGTTTTTCCGGTCGATTCATACCAATTAACAATACATGTCCGTCTTTTTCCACCGATACGGTTTTATTACTCATATATAGTCCCCTCCGATTCTCTTTTACTTATGTTTAATACACTATCATACTAAGGTCAAGTAAAACCCGGAATATTTTAATAATCCTAAGCCAATTAATTTACTTATTATCAAACTGGGCCTTATATATAGTATTTATGATATGATTGGTAATATACACCAATATAATTGAAATGGAGTGACTTTCGTGCCCTTCATTCTTGACAAAGGTGGTGTGGGAGGTTCGCAATTGGGCGCATTTAGCGGTTCTGCTATTATGATACGAGGAGATCTGGTAATGAAAAATAGGTATGGATTAATTTTAATGATGTTAATAATATTTATGGGCTTGTCTGGTAATGTAGCATTGGCACAGTCTGATAATGTAAGTTCTAAATCAATGCAGGTATTAGGCAAAAATGTTAATGTTGTTACAATTGATTTTAATAATACTAACCTGACTTTTGATATAGTCAAGGGGAATGATCAGAGGGCAGGCTGGGAAGATTTCAGTAGTATTATAAATAGAACTAAACCTACTGCTGCCATTAATGGTAATTATTTTAATGCCTATGCTGATAATGAGGAAGAGATAATTCCGTGGGGCTATATTATTAAAGATGGCGATATTTTAAATAATGGTGCAACTATAAACCGTGGTTCTTTTGCGGTGACATTTGATAGAAAAATTATTATTAACAATGGCGAAGAATTTCCTAAACATGATATAGAAACAATGATAGAGGCGGGACCTTTATTATTATTAAATGGGGTAATTGTTGCTGAACAAAATAATGCAGCTTTTTCTGAAGATAAAATTACGCAAAACCCTGCTCAGCGTTCTGCCATAGGTGTAAAACCAAATGGACATGTTATCATGGTAACCGGGGCAAAATTAAAAATTACAGAGCTGGCTAATATTTTGTATCAGCTAGGATGTATCGCAGCTACTAATCTGGATGGGGGAGCATCATCGGCACTTTACGCTAATGGTAAGTATATAACTAATCCGGGCAGAAAGTTAAACACAGTTCTACTTGTCTATGACCATAAAGAGAATGTAAATAATAACCCTTCCGCAATACAAGTAATATTAAACGGTTCCAAACTTGATTTTGATGTTGCTCCGGTTATTTTGGAAGGAAGAACTCTGGTACCTTTACAGGTAATATTTAATGCTATGGGTGTAAATTTAAATTGGAATGGTAAAAATCAAATTGTTACTGCCCAATCGAAAGGTATAACTATTAACTTGCCCATAGGGAGCAAAGCTCCTACGGTTAATAATGTAATTGTACCTTTAGATGTACCTGCAACTATAATTGACGGCAGGACATTTGTACCAGTAAGGTTTATAAGTGAAAGTTTAGGTGCTTTAGTTAGATGGGATGAAAGCACCAAAACGATTTATATTACGAGTGATTATTAACT
This sequence comes from Syntrophomonadaceae bacterium, assembly GCA_028698695.1. Classification (GTDB taxonomy): domain Bacteria; phylum Bacillota; class Syntrophomonadia; order Syntrophomonadales; family Syntrophomonadaceae; genus JAAYBS01. The sequence goes on from JAQVWB010000130.1 coordinate 4,813, forward strand.
CAATTTTCGCAACAATAATTACTGAACAACAGTTGCAGATTCGACCGCAGGAGCATTGTAATCCCCGTAGGGGGCATCTCGTTGGCTAAAGAGCCCATATTACAGGCTTCCAAAAGAGATCCTTCGTCGCCTGCGGCTCCTCAGGATGACATTTATGAGACTTTTTCAGCAGTCTCATACAGTTCCTCCTATCCCTTGGTTACCCTCTGTTTATTTTTTCGAATTTTTCTTTTCCATGGCAGCTTTGAGTTTTTCGCCCAGACTGGTTCCCAGTTCTTCCTGATCGCTGTACTGGGCAATTAATCTTTGTGTGGCGCGGCTGTTGCCTTTGCGACCGAAAACATCTTCGTTCTCAGCCTGTCGATGTCCACAGTTTCTATCCGGACAGGCCAGCACTTTTCCCCGTTTGCCGTTGACAAGCAGCATGTTTTTGCCACAGGCGGGACATTTGGTTTTGGATACATTATCAGCCCGATAAGTGGTGGTATCCATTTTTATTACATTGACCAATTCGATAGTGTCTTTGCGAATATCTGCAATAAAAGCGTTTTTCTTTTCCTTTCCCCGGGAAATATGGGTTAGTCTCTGTTCCCATTGAGCAGTCAGTTCCGGTGAACGTAATGCGGTCGGAACCAGGTCGACCAGTTGTATTCCCTTGGAAGTGGGGATAAGCTCCTTACCATGTCTTTCTATATAGCTGGTCCGGATGAGTTTCTCGATTATTTCCGCTCTCGTAGCAGGCGTTCCCAGACCGCTGCCTTTAATTGATTCGCGCAATTCTTCATCTTCAATAAACTTGCCGCTGTGTTCCATAGCCGTCAGCAGGGTTGCTTCCGTATAACGGGCCGGCGGTTTAGTTTTATGTTTATTTATATTAACTGTTTTTACGTTAACCTGTTCATGCTTTGCATGTTGCGACAGAGTTTGCTCAGGTTCGGCTTCGGAGTCCCTATTCTCCTGTTCAGGGCTGCCCGCCTGTACGGCCCGCCACCCCCGGTCAGTTATTGCTTTTCCGCGGGAAATAAATTTTTCCCCGGCAACCTCCGTAATAATAGTTGTTTGATCATATTTATAGGGAGGATATAATACAGCTATGAAACGACGGGCAATTAAATCATACAGACGCTTTTCATCTTCATTCAATACTGATAAATTCAGCGGTTGTTAGGTCGGAATAATAGCGTGATGGTCAGTTACTTTGCTGTCATCCACGAAGCGTTTTCCCGGTTTCAG
>JAQVWB010000008.1 GCA_028698695.1 Syntrophomonadaceae bacterium
ACATGGGTTATTCATGGGTGAGTCAGGAATAATTTATTTGTTTTGGTTTACCACGATTTTAACCTGACTAAACCTGACGGTAATTTTCAGGATATAAAAGATTTCCCTATATCGTAGCGGAAGCTTTTAGCTTCCGCTTCCGCTACGTAAAAGGAACTCCTTACGCTTCACTCTTATTATGTCCATAACCGATTATTTTCTCTGCTGATGCCTAATCTCCTGCCTGTCTCCAAAGCCAGCCAGGCTGCTACAGCAGCTTTGAGCAAATCAAAAGTAATAAAGGGCAGGAAACCTATTTTTATTATCTGCATAACATCTATGGTGCGACCCAGATAGAAATTAAGCATGAAGTACATATAAGGTAATCCAATTAAATAGTATATTACAATAGCTACCACGCCAGCCACAAAATAATTCAGCCCGCTGGTTCTCCGTATGAGACGCGACTGTACCCAGCCAGCTATGGGAAACGCCAGCAGGAAACCAAATGAAGGTACTAATATATAGGCCGGCCCTCCATAGGGAGGCATAGAAAATACCGGCAGACCAATCAGTCCTAACAATAGATAGGCCAGCATGCTTAAAAATACTCCCCGCGGAGAAAGCAGTGAAGCGGCCAATAGCATCACCAGTGGTTGCAGACTGAAGGGAATAATGACTACCGGCTGCAGCATTCTTACTATAACGGTCAAAATACACATCAAGGCAGTAAACAGCGCTGCCTGTACCATTTCCCGGGTTGATAAAGTCATACAGTATACCCCTTTGTAGTTTATTAGTTAACCTGTATCATAACACGCGGTTAACTATTCTGACTAGCTTTTTCCATTTTCCTGACCCGCTGCAGGTGATTTTCTAGATTTTCAGGGGTTACACGCACGCCAAAGTCCCCGGGTATGGTCTGGTTTTCTGTACCTGATAACCGCTCAGCTATCAAGGTTCCTATCTCAGGATAAACATGGCTGGCATCATAGTAGTTCTGCAAAGAGGTAGTAATGCTGTTAGGCGTCATAAAATCATATAGTTCACCGTTAACTGATACGCAGTCGCTAATCCAACGTTCGTAGTCGTTTATCAGGTTATGTTTGATTATAAGTTCAAATAACGGTTGGGCTTCAGGAGTAGTGAAAATAATAATACGGGTGTCCGGATGTTTTTTCTTGATGGTTGCCAATATTTTTTGCGGACTTTCATAGCTATAATTAACTCCATAGGCTTCTTTTCCATACCATTCGAGGTTTTGGGCGATGCGCTGCTGCTTTTCCTCCTGGCTGCCGGGGAGTAATGATTTGCAGTTGTGGCGATTATAGGCAAAGTTAATTTCCGCTCCCTTGCGCGAGGCATTAAAGTTCTGCCAGGAATAACGCAGGGTGTCCGTTGACAGTAAAGTAAAGTAACGGCATCCAAAACGGTTGGCGGTATTAATATAGAATTCGGGGTCTTCAAAGCGATTGGGCAAAGTCAGGTTACGATTGGTGGCAAAGAAGTCCAATCCAATATATATGGTCTCAAATTCCCGCTGGTTGCATTTTACTGCATAATCAATATAGGCAGGATATTCGCTGGGCAGCATATTGTTTACCGCATAGTTATATACCTGCTGATCAGGAAAGTCAGCCTGATTTATATAGGTAATACGACTGCTGCCCAGCAGGAGTGCATCATATTTTTCTCCGGTAAATGTCAGATGATTGGTTTTTTGCTGACGTTCATTAAATGACATCTGCATTTGGTTAAAGCGGTGAGCATGGTCAAAGTTCCAAAGAGGATCTATATAGAAATTGATGCCCGCAATTGCCAATAGAGGAAGGGCTATCAGTATTAATGTCACTTTGAACCATTTACGATAGGATTTCATGTCTGCCTCTCCTTTAGAAATTAAAGTAAAGGAATTCACTGATTCGGGTCAGGCTTAATATCGAAGCCACCATTATTATGGCTATGAAAATACTGTTGATCAAACCGGGTTTAAATTTTAATGCCAGCTCGATTGAGTTTTTCATTGTTAATACTACTACCAGGAATATTAGCAACATAGGTATGGCCTGAGTGAGATACTGGCTCATGGCTATTTCGCCAATCAAGTAAGTGCCCGCGCCTAATTTGCTCAAATATGGAGCCCAGGCTTGCGGCAGTACTACCCCATTCATACCGGCCATGGCCCGTAAAACGGTCAGGGCTTCCCCAAAACTCTCAGCCCGGAAAAATACCCAGGCAAAATTAACGAAATTAAAGGTAAGAAACCAGGCCAATATAATATTCATTTTTAAACCCATTTCGTGCCAGATACGGTGTACAACCAGGGCCAAACCATGCAGAAATCCCCAGAATACGAAGGTCCAGGCAGCTCCATGCCATAACCCTCCAATCAGAAAGGTAATCATCAGGTTACGATATACACTCCCTTTTCCACCCCGGTTCCCTCCCAGCGGAATATAGATATACATGCGCAGGAAACGTCCCAGAGTAATATGCCAACGACGCCAGAATTCCTGAATGTTTAAAGATTTATAGGGTGAGTTGAAGTTAATAGGCAGATTAATATTAAACATCATCGCTGCACCCAGAGCCATATCGGTATAAGCACTGAAGTCAAAGTAAAGCTGCATGGTATAGGAAAGCGAAGTTATCCAGGCGTCTATAAGTGTCAAAGAGGCCACATCACCATACCCAAAGTTGGTCCAGACACCAAAGGTATCTGCGATGAGGACTTTTTTCGCCAGTCCCAGCGCAAACAGGAATAACCCGCGGGACAGGTTGTCAAATCGAGGCAATTTTCTTTCCGGATCTTTAAACTGACCCATCATTTCCCAGTAATGTACAATTGGTCCGGCAATTAGCTGAGGAAAGAATACTACAAACAGCGAATAGTTCAGTAAACTGTATTCCCCCCGTGTATTTCCCCGATATATATCTACCTGGTAAGCAATTTGCTGAAAGGTAAAAAAGCTGATGGATAAAGGCAGTATGATGCCCAGGGGCGTAAGATGAATCGGTAGCAGGGCATTAATATTGGTAATGAAAAAGTCAGCATATTTGAAATAGCTTAATAACCCAACATTAAAAATTATTCCGGCGGCCAAAATAGTTCTGCGACGCCCGGCCATGGACAAATCAGTTTTAGCCAGCCAAATACCGGCTGAATAATTTACGATAATAGAAGTCAGAATCAGAGGCAGATATTTTATATTCCACCAACTGTAAAAAAACAGCGACCCGATTATCAACCAGGCTTTTGCTGAATTATGATATCCCTGCCGATTTATCAGGAAATAAATAATTAGCATTATAGGCAAGAACAGAAATATAAATTCGTATGAATTAAACAGCACCGATTATAGCTCCTTTTTGGAAGCATCTCTCTTATGGGATATCCTCTGTTTGGATAACCTGTATTCGCACCTGCACCTGCTCTTAAAAGCTGTCAGGAGAACCGTCCCCTGGACAACCCCGTGACAATCTATAGCAAGTTAAAACTGATGTCAAGACTGGTAACTGAATGGGTCAGGGCACCAATGGATATGAAGTCTACCCCGGTTTTGGCAACTTCTACAATAGTTTGCTCGTTGATGCCGCCTGAAGCTTCCAGCAAGGCCTGACCATTTACTATCTCCACCGCTTTTTTCATGGTTCCCGTGTCCATGTTGTCCAACATTATTATATCAACCTTGGCTTCCAGAGCTTCCTGAAGCTGTTGCAGGTTTTCCACTTCAACTTCAATTTTTATAGTGTGAGGAATTTGGGCTCGCAAGGTGGTTATGGCCTTGAGGATACCCCCAGCTGCTTTTATATGGTTGTCCTTGATCATGGCACCGTCATAAAGTCCAAAGCGATGGTTGCGGGCCCCTCCCATCATTACTGCATATTTTTCCAGCCTTCTCAGCCCGGGAGCAGTTTTACGCGTGTCAACAATCCGGGCTTTCTGGTAACGAATCATTTCCACCATTTTATTGGTGCGGGTAGCAATTCCGGACATGCGCTGCATAAAATTCAGGGCTGATCTTTCACCAGTCAATAAAACCCTGGTTTTACCTTTCACACGGGCAATAGTATCACCGGCTGCCACCGGTTGACCGTCTTCGATCAGCACTGTAAATTCGGTATCGGGGTCCAAATAATGGAAGACTGCCCGCGCTACCGTTATTCCGGCTATAATTCCCTCTGCTTTGGCAGTAAATGTGCCTTCGGATATGTCCTGAGCATCTACCAGGTTGTCGGTGGTAATGTCTCCATGCCCAATGTCTTCAGCCAACGCCCGGGCAATTATTTCCTGCAGATACAATGGTTCCATTATTATCGCCTCCGTAGAGTTAATAGACGCGGATTGCGCGGATTGACGCCGATTTCTGCTGATTAAAATTAATTTAATAATGAGCAATGGTGTTTATGAATAGTCAGGTTAAATTCTTTTTGAACCTGACAAATTAGCAGTTTACAAAAGAGATGTGTTTTTTCCAGTTGTTTTCGTCCCGCCTGGGGTAGTCGGAGCGGTAGTGGGCTCCGCGGCTTTCCGTTCGCCACAGGGCAGCCTGAACAGTTATGCGGGCGACGGTCAGCATGTTGATTACTTCATAGTAGTCCAGCAGGTTGTCTCCTACTGCCAGATGGTTGTACAGGTGTTCAATTTTCCGGTTGGCTTGTTTCAGATCGGTTTCATTGCGAATTATTCCCACCTGCTGCCACATTACTGCCTGCAGTTGCCTTTTGGCTTCCAGAGGTAGTATTGAGGGCTGCGGGGATTGATAGACTAATTTGTTGTCGTAGCCGGCATATATTTCCTCAATGCTGACCCGACGGCGATAGAGTATTTCGTCTACTTTGTCCACTATACGCTGGCCAAAAACAATTCCCTCCAGCAAAGAGTTGCTGGCCAGTCGATTGGCTCCGTGCACTCCGGTACAGGCGGCTTCTCCGCAGGCATACAGTCCGTAAAAGTCAGTTTCCCCCCAGGTATTGGTTTCTACTCCCCCCATGGTGTAATGGGCCGCTGGAGATACCGGTACCAAGTCAGTTAATACATCAATACCATGTTGCAGACAGGTACGGTATATGTTGGGGAAACGGTCAGTCACTCCCTTTATCACACTCATATCCAGATAAACACAGGGACTGCCGGTCTGCGTCATTTCGCTGACGATGGCTCGCGATACTACATCACGGGGGGCCAGTTCCTGCAAGTCATGATAACGATGCATGAATCTTTCCCCGCGGGCATTATATAGTATCGCACCTTCACCTCGAACTGCTTCGGATATCAGGAATCTTTGAATGTCATTACTGTATAGAACGGTAGGATGAAATTGTATAAATTCCATGTCAGTTAAACGACAGTTGGCTCTGAAACAAGCTGCCAATCCATCGGCAGTTGCTACCGACGGATTAGTGGTATGCAAATACATTTGACCGGTTCCTCCGGTAGCTGCCAGAGTGGCGCGGGCATTATAAATCAGGTTGCTGTTGCTGGCTGCATCATATACCACCGCTCCGTAACATTCTTCCTGGCCCAGCAGGTCAACTAGAAATTGGTCCTCTATGATATGTATGTTTGCATGCTCCCCACATTTTTTGGCCAGAGCAGAGCGAATTTCTTCTCCGGTAGCATCAGCCGCATGCAAAATCCTGGCTTTGCTGTGGGCGCCTTCGCGGGCCAGAGATATGGAGCCGTCTTTCATATCAAAACTGGCTCCGGCAGCAATCAGTTCCCGTACCCGGTCAGGACCTTCCCGCACCAGCACATCAACCGCTTCGATGTTGCAAAGGCCGGCTCCGGCTTCCAGGGTATCTTCCAGGTGCAAAAAGGGGGAATCCTCCTCGTGTACAGCGGCAGCAATTCCCCCCTGGGCTAATCCAGTATTGGAGTCTATAATTGATTTTTTGGTCAATATTTTTACTTTACCGTATTCTGCAGCTTTCAGAGCGGTAAATAGTCCGGCAATACCTCCGCCGATAATCAAAAAGTCGGTTTCGATTACCGGAGTATGGGGCTCCAGTCTGCCAATATATCTGGTAATGTTCATAAGTCACTTCTTCTTTTTTAATATTTAGAGTTTTGCCTAATTCAAAAAAGTTAATTAATGCAAGACTCTCATTTTTAGTTTTTTGCCAACGCCTATATATGCATGTGTATCTCCCATTTATGGTGCAATGGCCAACATTCTTTCCAGTGCTATGTGGGCTTTGCTTCTAATTGGTTCCGGTACTTCAATCTGATATTGCATTTTTTCCATACAGTCTGCCAGGCTCTGCAGGTTTATCATTTTCATATCCTGACAGACAAATTCACTGCGTCCCAGATAAAAGGTTTTGTCCGGGCAGTTTTTTTGCAGAGTATGCAGAAATCCTTCTTCAGTTCCAATGATAAATTCCTGTGCCGGACTGTTTTGCACGTATTTTAAAATTCCAGCGGTGGAACGAACTGCATCGGCTATATCTGCTACTTCAGGCGGAACTTCCGGATGTACTACGATTAGTGCTTTGGGATGCAGTTCCCTCAAGTCTTCTATTTCCTGCCGCGTCAATTGGTCATGAATTGGACAGCAGCCTTCCCACAGAATCATTTGCCTTCCGGTTTGTCCCTTGATGTACGCTCCCAGGTTACGATCAGGCACAAATATTAGCGGCTGTTCAGCCGGAATTGATTTTACCACATTGACTGCATTTGATGAGGTACAGCTGATATCACATTCGGCTTTTACTTCCGCGGAGGTGTTTACATAGCACACAACTGCCGCATCTGGATATTGCTGTTTCATTTCCCGCAGTTTTTCTGCAGTCACCATGTCGGCCATTGGACATCCTGCCTGCAGTTCAGGTAAAAGAACGGTTTTATCCGGGCTCAGTATTTTGGCACTTTCCGCCATAAAGTGAACCCCACAAAATATTATTACCCGAGCATCCGTTTCGGCTGCCTGCCGGGCTAATTGTAATGAATCACCTACTATATCTGCCACATCCTGAATTTCAGGGGGTTGATAAAAGTGGGCCAGGATGACGGCGTTTAGTTCCTGTCGACGCCGTTCAATATAGTCCAGCAAATATTTATTTGACACCGTGGGTCCTCCTTATTCGTAATTACCCAGGCATACTTTTTCAATTTTATTCTGGTTGTTTACATAGACCAATTTAGGTAGGTAGCCTGGACACTCTTTGTCGTTCATTATGGTATAGGTGAGAATAATCACCACATCCCCTCTTTGGACCAAACGTGCGGCCGCCCCATTCAGACAAATGGTCCCTGTACCAGGCTCTCCTTCAATCACATAGGTCTCAAATCGTTCACCATTATTGTTGTTAACAATAGTAACTTTTTCGTTGGCAATGATATCAGCTGCCTCCATCAGATCCCGATCAATAGTAATACTTCCTACATAATTCAGGTCTGCATCAGTTACAACTGCCCGGTGAATTTTCGATTTAAGCATATAGCGAAGCACTTCCTACACCTCCACGATCAGGTTATCAATTAACCTGGTTGTTCCAAACTTTACTGCCAGAGCAATCAGTACCGTTCCCTCGATACGGTCTATACTGCTCAGGTCATCAGCACGATTAATTTCCACATAATCAATTTGCGCTTGCGGGCTGCTATTGATAATTGCAATTATAGTCCTTTTGAGCTCCTCTACCGATTTTTCTCCATCCCGTATAGCTTCTGCAGCTGCCTGTAAAGAACGGTACAAAACTAATGCTTCCCGGCGTTCCTCGCTGCCCAGATAGACATTACGGGAACTCATGGCCAGACCATCCGGTTCCCTTACAATAGGTACACGAATAATTTCCAGCGGAAAGTTTAAATCTTTTACCATTTTTTCCAGTATGGTCACCTGCTGAGCATCTTTTTGCCCAAAATAGGCTTTGTCCGGCCCACAAATATTAAACAGTTTGCTGACTACTGTGGTTACACCCCGGAAGTGTCCCGGCCTTGAAGCTCCACACATCTTTCCGGTTATTTCACCCTCAGTTTCAACAAGGAAACTGTATCCCGGGGGATACATGTCCCGGGCCTGCGGTGTAAATAGTATATCAGCCTTTTCGTTTTCCAGTAAGTCCTTATCCCGGCTAATATCACGGGGATATTCTTCGAAGTCTTCCCCGGCACCAAATTGCATTGGGTTTACAAACAGGCTGACAATTACCACATCACACTGCTGGCGGGCGGTACGCACGAGGCTCAAGTGTCCTGCATGCAGGTAGCCCATAGTTGGTACCAATCCTATTGTTAATCCCTGTAAACGCTTTTGCCTGCTCCATTGCTGCATTTCCTGTATATTGCTGATTACTTGCATAGCGGTTTCTTATCCCCCGTATAAGCGTTCCAGAACTTCTTCGTTGATAGTGAATCCATGTTCCGAAGCAGGGAAAGCCCCTGATTCCACTTCCTGCTTATAGTTGTTCAAAGCCTCAATTATCAAGGGCTGCAAGTTAGCATACCGTTTGACAAACTTGGGTATGTGACCGGTAAACATCCCCAGTATATCATTTATAACCAGCACTTGCCCATCACAGTATGGGCCGGCACCAATGCCGATGGTAATACAGGAGACTTCCTCACTGACCCGTTTGGCCAGCTCAGTAGGTACACATTCCAATACCAGCGCAAATACTCCGGCTTTGTCCATGGCCCGGGCATCCTCAATCAGTTTGGCTGCGGTATCCAGATCTTTTCCCTGTACCTTGAATCCTCCGAACTGATTAATCGACTGCGGGGTAAGACCAATATGCCCTACAACCGGAATCTGAGCATCCAGTATGGCCTTGACTGTGTCCACTCTTTCTACTCCGCCTTCCAGTTTTACTGCCTGCGCACCGGCTTCCTGTATGAAACGCCCGGCATTTCTGACTGCTTCCTGAGTAGAAATGTGATAAGACAGAAACGGCATGTCCCCTACTACCATGGAATTGCGCGTTGCCCGGCTCACTGCCCGGGTATGGTGCAGCATATCATCCATAGTAACTGACAGGGTGTTATCATATCCCAACACTACCATTCCCAGTGAATCCCCAACCAGGATCATGTCAATCCCGGCCTGGTCCACCATGGCAGCAGTAAAATAGTCGTACGAGGTCAACATGGTTATCTTTTGCTGTTGCAGCTTTTTCTCCCTGAGGCTGGCAGTCGATGTTCTCGCCATAATGTATCACTCCTTTTTAAATATTCTCCCGGCAACAACTCTTCCTGCCCTGTTTAGCCGGCTGACACTGCCCGGGATAGTTCCCTGACAAACATCTTTTGCAGATCATCCATTACTTTTTTGTCAATAGTCCCTTTTTCAACTGCAATCTGGGCAGTATAGAAGCCCAGCCAGCTATATAGTTTCATCAACTCTGGTGCCATTTCTTCCAGACAGTCCAGATGTTTGATTATAGTTGAAAGATCACCCCGGGCAATTGGCCCGGTCAGCGCTTTGGGTATACCAATACTTTCGATATTGTTTACCGTACCCTGAATCAAGGGCATCAAGGCTTTCATGCCGGAATTTCTGGGTATACCGGTAGATTCCAGTAATTTTACCCCAAAGTCAATCAGCGTAACCAGATAATTGGATACCACACAAGCGCCCGCATGGTATAAGGGTTTGGCCTTGCGGTCGATACAAAAGTATTCCCCTTCCAGGATTTCTACTATGCATTTGGCTACCGGATAAGCTTCTTCATCTCCTTCGATGCTGAAAACCGACCCGGGCAAGTTTTCTATGGCACGTTCCACGCTGGCAAAAGATTGCAGCGGGTGAACGGATAGTACCAGGGCACCAAAGTTCTTGGCTCTGTCCAAAACTTCTGATGATTGGGCACCACTCATATGCACAATTGCCTGTCCCTCATAAAAAGCCTTGCTGTCAGCCAGGGTGTCTACTACATCCTGAATAGACGTATCACTGGTAGTAATAAATAAAATATCTGCTGAGCGAGAAACCTCTTGAGATGAGGCAAAAGACAGACAACCCGTCCTTTCAACCAGCATGTCAGTAGATTCGGGTTTAATATCATAGGCACCCGTAATCTCATAACCCTTCTGGTCCAACACCACCCCAATTGCTGTTCCTACGACTCCCGCCCCGATTATCCCGATTTTTTTGTTCAAAACAAAAACCTCCTCCAGGTGCGGGAAAAAGGCTAGCCCTTTTCCGGCTGTTTCCCGTCTTGGTCCGTTTGGCTACAAGCGGTTACTTAATAAAAGTACCGGTGGAAAACGGTTTAGATTTTATGAATATCTGTGTTTCCATCTCGGGCTAAAACTCTACTCAACACCTCCTCGATAGTTACCCCATCATCAGGAAAGCGCAATTCCGTTCCGATTTCCTGTAATGGAATAAGGACAAACAACCTTTCGCGCATATGGGGATGCGGCACTCTTAATCTTTCGGTCCTAATGACCTGATTCCCATATAAAAGTATATCCAGATCTATTACCCGTGGGCCCCATTTTTCAAATCTCTGGCGGCCCATTTTAATTTCAGTCTCCAGCAGGCGGTCCAATAATTCATCGGCACCTGAATCAGTCTCTATCATGATGACCTGATTTAAAAATTTATCCTGATCAGTTTTTCCCCAGGGTTCAGTCTCATAAAGTGAGGACTTTTTCACCAGGTTCACCCCGGGTATTTTGGTTATATACTCAATAGCCGTTTCAATATTACGGCGTTTGCAACCCATATTGGAACCTAATCCTATATAAACATTAATCCTCATAACAGGGTTCACCCTCTAAATTAGCATATACCTTTTTGCAGGGCAAGAATTTATTGACTAAAACGTTTGATTTTTACGGCAAAATAATTAAATTTCCCCTCAACTGGAGCCTGGGGTTTATATACGGTGACTTCCACTTCCTGCAGGGGAAAACCTGACAGCAAAGTTTCAGCTATGGTTTCTGCCAGGGCTTCAATCAGATTGAAACTACGATCTTCGACAATCTGACGCACAGCATGAAATATTTCATCATAACTGACGGTGTCAGCCAGATTATCACTGCGGCCAGCCGCAGCAAGATCCAGGCTCATTTCCACATCTACCAGAAAAGGCTGTGGTCTGTTCTTCTCTTCGGGCAATACACCATGACATCCGAAAAATTGCATTCCCTGTGCTATTATTTTATCCCTGTTCATTTCTGACCGCATCCATCATTTGTGCCAGTCGTTTAGTGGCCAGCACGTCATGTACTCTTATTATATTGGCACCGTTCATTATCCCCAAAGCCGCTACAGCCAGACTGCCTTCCAAACGTTCATGTACTTCTGTATCCAAAGTTTGCCCAATAAATCTTTTGCGCGATGCCCCCAGCAAAACAGGCAGTCCCATACTTTTAAATTCCCATAATCTTTTTATTAACCAGCGGTTCTGGGACACATCTTTGCCAAATCCGATACCGGGATCAATAATTATTTTGGATAGTTCCAGACCAGCGCTGGTTGCCTGATCAATCGACTCCTGCAGTTCGGCAATTATATCTGATACTAAATCTTTATAGGGTTCACCGCGGCGTATTTGCATGCGATTGTGCATTAATACTACCGGTGCTTGATGCTCAACCAGTACTTCCAGCAGTCCCGGTTCCAATTGCAGTCTGCCTATATCGTTGATGAGATGCGCCCCCATTTGCAGACAGATTTCTGCCACACGGGGGCGAAAAGTATCTATTGATACGATTATGCCTGCCTGACATAGTCTTTCTACTACAGGTACGATTCGCTCAATCTCTTCAGTTTCTGAGGCCAGTTCTGCATCCGGCCGTGAAGATACTGCTCCTATATCAATTATATCCGCACCCTGTTCTGTCATTTCAAACGCCCGGGTCAGGGCTGCATCAGCCTGCAGATATTTGCCGCCATCGGAAAATGAATCCGGGGTTACATTTAATATGCCCATTATGACGGTACGGTTTTCCAGTGACAGACTCTTGCCGTTGGCCAGTTCCATAGTTTGCGGTTCAGTTTGCAGGTTGTGCAGAATCTGATTTATCCGGGCCGCCAGTTTAGCCAATCCAAATGGCTGCCGGGCAATTTTATCGGTTAATAATTCAAACTGCCGCAAAGTCCCCATCAGCAATACATCTGTTTCTCCCTGACAGGCTAAAGCACTGCGGCAGATGGATGCTTCTCCGCCTCTGGACAGCATTTCCTGTTTGAGAATCAGGGCTGCCTGAGCTTTTATATCTTTTAATAACAGGCATCGATGTATGGATTTGGGCGTCATATAGGGCAGCGCTCCCGGATCAACACCAATTTGCTGCATTATCCTGATGGCGTCCTGTGGTTTTTCAATTAATACTGCGTGGTGCCCTTTTTCCATATTTCCCCCGTACAATAATTGTTTTTAATATTCGAAACAGTTTACATGGCTTTATTTTAATATATTCCCTCAATCTTTGAGTATCTATATATATTATATGAAACCTGTAAAATTCCTGCTAAACATAAATACTTCTCCGAGTCAGGGTTGTCAGGGGAACTGTCAGGCTGATATGATAATCCCTTCTATTTTTGTTTGTTTTTAGCGGGGGAGGGAGTATCAAAATAGCGGTCTATTATGGTTTCTGCCAGGCGTTTTTGCAGGGCTGCCTGGGAGACGAGGAACATCACCATTAGAAACCACTTCAGCTGTTCCTGTTCCTGGCATTGCAGGGCGCTTACCTTTTCATCAATGGCCCGGGCCTGTTCTCCGCACTCTTCCATTAACTGCATGGTTTCATCCCGCCGGGTCTCATGGATAAGTTCATAGACAGTATCAATCCAGATGTAATCGTTATGCTTCCTGGGTTCATTCTGAAAAGAATGTCCATCTTCTTTCATCGGACTTAGTAACATGGCAATATCATTTATAGACAGAATCTGCTTGGAATTATATATCATAAAAAGTAATGCTATATGCTGACGGGTATACTTTTTTTTCGCCGGCGGCATCAAAAGTTCGGCCTTGGTATAATTATTAATCATGGTTTTGGTAAGCAGCTTGTCTTTTTCATGTCTTTTCAAATGGGCCAGTTTACGGTCCATAAAGGCAGTAACCTGATCCATATATAAATCAATATCAGGTATATCACTTAGCAAAACCTCCTCCCCCAATGATATTTCTCCGATCAACCGGCTAATCTCTTCCGCGTTAAACATAAAATACCTCCATTTCAGCCATTCTAAAAATAATTAAAACATATGCCGATAAGATATTGCAATCTCATAACGCATATTATAGTATTTAATTACACTTTATATAGTAATCAATACTACATGTTGAAATAGGAATTATTTTACAGGCAGGAGGAATGTAATTCTATGAAGATTACCATGATTGAACCCAAGGCTCCCGGTAAACATGTTTTCAGCGCCGTCAAAATGCCCCGCCTGGGGTTGCCCCTTCTGGGGACCCTTTTAAAGCAGTCCGGACACGAAGTGGAATTAATTCTGGGGTCGCGCGAGGATATTCGCCTGTCCAGTATTATTAACTCAGATTTGGTTTGCGTTTCAACAACTACTTCTACTGTCATCGAAGCCTATCACCTGGCAGATTTCGCCCGCAGTCAGGGTATCCCGGTAATGATGGGAGGTGCCCATGTGAGCTTTATGCCGGATGAAGCCCTGCAGCATTGTGATTATGTCAACCGCGGAGAAGCTGATTCAACTTTTATACAATTAGTTGACTGCATTGAACAGGGCGAGCTGCCCTGGCAAGTCCCCGGAGTTTCTTTTTTTGATGGTGAAAAGGTTGTACATAATCCGCCTCCGGAATGGATAGATGTAAATCAATCGCCTATCCCGGATTTATCGTTGTTTGTAAATTTAAAGATGTCAACTTATCCGGTTATGACTTCCCGGGGTTGTCCATTTGACTGTACATTCTGCAGCGTAACTTCCATGTTTGGCCGTAAACACCGCTGCCGCAGTGTCGAACTGGTTTTAGAAGAGTTGGAACAGTATAAAGGTAAACAGGTGTTTTTTATTGATGACAATTTCACTGCTAATCCTCGTCGCAGCAAGGAACTGCTGACCGAAATGATCAGGCGGGATATTTTGCCCTCCTGGTGGTGTGCCCAGGTTCGTTCTGATGCCGCCCGTGACAATGAACTATTGCGTCTGATGAGGAAGGCAA
The DNA here is from genome assembly GCA_028698695.1 of Syntrophomonadaceae bacterium. GTDB lineage: Bacteria > Bacillota > Syntrophomonadia > Syntrophomonadales > Syntrophomonadaceae > JAAYBS01. The sequence goes on from JAQVWB010000008.1 coordinate 14,083, forward strand.
ACTGCGGGATGGTCTTTGTAGGGATGGAATCAATTAATCCCAAAACCCTGGCGAGTTATAACAAAAAGCAGGATGTGGAAGATATTACCTGGTGCATACAGAATTTTCATCACCATCGTATCATGGTGCATGGCATGTTTGTATTTGGTGCTGACGATGATACGCTTGAGACTATTAATGAAACGGTCGATTTTGCTATCAAACACCGCATAGACAGCGTTCAGTTTCTAGTGCTTACGCCGCTTCCGGGTACACGAACCTTTGATGAGCTGCTGGAAAGCGGACGGCTTTTGACCCGGGACTGGAATTTTTATGATGCCCATCATGTGGTTTTCGAACCTCGCCTTATGTCAGCCAGTGATTTACAAAAAGCTGCCCTGCAGGGATTTAAGAAGTTTTATTCTCTGCGCAACATAACCGGCAATTTGTTTCTTACCGGAGTCAGGTCGGCGGCCTTCAGAGCTCTCGGATTCTGGGTGAGCCGCAGATGGGAAAAGGAAAACCGCTGGTACTATTCTTTCCTGGATTCATTAACCAACCCTGTGCAGCTGGCACCTGTAAGAGGAAGTATTTCTAAAACGATTGAAGCTTATAAAGTACATTGGCTTAAATACAGGACGCGGGAGCAATTAATGGAGATAAAAATCACGCGGCAGGAAGGCAGTTTCCTCGTAGATTTAAAAGGTTGTGTAAATGGTTTCTCACTGCAGGAAACCCTGAATACTCTTTCCGCGCAGTTACCCCGTTTTTATCAAAACATAACCATAAATATTGAGCAGGTGAATTTTTCTTCCGAACGGCTGGTGGTTGATTTTGTCCGAGGTTTGAACAATCTGACCAATAGAGCACGGAAAGTACACTTGCAGATTTCTGCATCCAACAGTTATCTGCTGGAAGTGCTTAAAAAATATAACCTGACCATTCCCGTTTTCAGTATTTCCGGCTGATAGGCCACCAATTTCCCCGCAGCGAGATTCTTCACTGCGTTCAGAATGACCCATTGAAGGTGCGTCGGAGGCTATTACTGCCTCCGTGGAGAAACTAAAAGTTTCTCCTACATACGACTTGCTACAACTTGCATCAGTTTTTCCTCAGCGGATTCTTCACTGCGTTCAGAATGACAAAGATGGGGATTTTTATTAAATCAGTAAAATAAAATCCGTCAGGTCAAGTCAGAAAGAATCAGTAAAAGTCCCCTTTCAGGGACTACTGATGAGCTCTAACCCTGCGGGTTAATGAACACAATTAATGTTGCAGGTTCTATAGTTTGAACCTGACTTCTAAAATATCAATTATAATTGTTTTAAACAGTTTCGTTTTCTGCCGGGGGTTCTTCGTTGCCGGCCATGATGGTCTCGAATTCGTGGGCTTCCATGGTTTCCTGTTCCATCAGACGCTCAGCAATCGTATGCAATTTGTCAATGTTGTCCTGCAGCAGCTCTTCCGCTTTGCGGTAGCAATTGTCTATATAAAGGCTGGCTTCTTTATCTATGGCATAGGCAATGGCATCTGAGTAGTTCCGGTCGCGGCCGATATCCCGACCCAGGAATACTTCTTCAGATTTATGTCCAAAGGTTATCGGACCCAATTCCTCAGACATGCCGTATTCGGTAATCATCTTGCGCACTATGCTGGAGGCCCGTTCCAAATCATTCTGCGCACCGGTGCTGATATCTTGCAGAACGAGAGCTTCCGCTACCCGGCCTCCCAGTAAAGTGGTAATCTCATCCAGCATATAGGATTTGGTAATATAGTTGCGATCCTCTTCCGGCAGCAACAAGGTATATCCCCCGGCGCGTCCCCGCGGAATAATCGATATTTTATGCAATTTATCCGTATGGGGCAGAAAGTAACTGACCAGTGCATGTCCGGCTTCGTGATAAGCGACCAGCCGCCTTTCTTTTTCAGATATAACCCGCGTCTTTTTCTCCGGACCGGCAATAACCCTTTCAATCGACTCTTCCATTTCCTCCATGCCTACCGTTTCTTTGTTTCTGCGGGCAGAAAGCAAAGCGGCTTCGTTAACCATGTTAGCCAGATCGGCTCCGGTAAAGCCGGGAGTTCGTTTGGCCAGTATTTCCAGATTAACATCTTCAGCTATCGGTTTATCTTTTATATGAACTTTCAGGATAGCTTCGCGTCCCTTGACATCCGGACGATCTATAAGTATATGACGGTCAAATCTGCCCGGTCTTAATAGCGCCGGATCCAGTATATCCGGCCGGTTGGTAGCCGCCATGACAATAATACCTTCATTGGTGCTGAAACCATCCATCTCTACCAGCAATTGATTAAGAGTTTGTTCGCGTTCATCATGTCCGCCGCCCAGACCTGCACCACGCTGTCTGCCTACCGCATCAATTTCATCAATAAAAACTATACAGGGGGAATTCTTTTTGGCTTGTTCAAATAAGTCCCGCACCCGGGCTGCTCCAACCCCGACAAACATTTCCACAAAGTCAGAACCGCTGATGGAGAAAAAGGGTACTCCAGCCTCACCGGAAACCGCCTTGGCCATAAGTGTTTTACCAGTACCCGGTGCACCGAAAAGTAATACCCCTTTGGGTATTTTGGCTCCCATCTTAACAAATTTCTCAGGATTTTTGAGGAACTCAACTACTTCTTCCATTTCCTCTTTGGCTTCTTCGGCTCCGGCTACGTCTTTGAAAGTTATCTTGATTTCTTCACTGGTCAGCATACGGGCTTTACTGCGCCCAAACTGCATTACGCGATTACCGCCTCCCTGGGTCTGATTCATAATAAAAATCAGGAAGGCAATCAGGATTACAATAGGAAACAAGGTCGACAATAATCCCACCCACCAGGAAGGCGGAGGGATTTTATCAGTTTCGTATGATACTCTTTTATCCTGCATCAGCTTGATTATGTCGCTTTCACGAGATACTACCGAAGTGAAGGGTTTGCCGTCTTTTAAAGTACCGGTGACATTATACACCAGTTCATCAACTTCCACTTTGGCTTTGGTTACCTGACCCTGTTCAATTTTATCAATTAACTGCGGCTCAGTTAGCACTGTAGACTCCGCTTCAGGTTTGGAGGTAAGCTGAATAGCCAATAAAGCCAATATGACTATTAAGACGTATATCGCTATATTTTTAAGGGCTTTGTCCAAATTATTTCCTCTCCTATCAGACATTGCAAATATCCGTCATATTGTAGCACAACCACCTTTTCTTTTCAATCTTAGTAGTTTCAGAGCAGGAAAATAGATACCTGCATTAGTTTAAACATCACTGACCTTTTTTATCACCAGAATATTTTTAGTGGAGTTAGTTACTGCAACGGATTCTGCCACCCGATAACCGATTACAGCCAGAATTTCGTTGTCGCTGATGAGAATGGGTATAGCGTTTCGTTCTGCCTGGGGAATTTTTAAATCAATAAATAAGCGTTTTAATTTGCAGGTACCCTTTAATCCAACCGGACGGTATTGATCTCCGGGAAGGCGGGAACGCATCCATAGCAGAGACTGGATGTGATCATAGTCGATACAGGTTTCTTCTGTTCCAGGCTGCAGATTGTCTTTTTGCACCACAGTGGTACAATAAGTTTCCCCGGTTTCCGGGATAGTAAGCTCACCTGGAACCGGCAGTTCATAACAATAAGGTTCTATCCGGGGAAAATTATGGGCCAGCATGAGCTGGTTATATACTTTGCGGGCTTTCAGATTCTGCTTTAAATCAATGGTGGTACTGGAACCAGGTTGCTGCATCAATTCCCATACCCGCATGACATCACCCCGCGACCAGTCGGTGTGACCGGATACCTGCCCCAGGGCAGTCATAATCAATCGCTTTTGATAAGCGGGATGTAAACTGCTGATCATTTGACTATCCAGATACAGACCTTCATCCTGTTGCCGGATTACTTCAGGCCACCATGCTTGCACTTCTTTTTCCAAAACATCGTTTTCTTCGCGGGCAATATCAGCCAATCCGGCCAGAGTTTCTTTTATGCGCGGGTTGTATTCCTCTAAAAGCGGAATCAGCTGCCAGCGAATCCGGTTGCGTAAAAATTCAGTATTCTTATTGCTGAGGTCCAGACAACTGGGAATATTATGTTCAATTATATACTGTTCAATTTCCTGCCGGGAAATGCCCAGCAAAGGGCGGATAAGGCTGCCGTTTACCGGCATAATTCCCCTCAGACCGCGAATGCCGCTGCCACGCAGCAAATGTAACAATACTGACTCAGCCTGGTCATCCTGATGATGAGCTGTAGCAATCCGATCAGCCCCCAACTGCAAGGCCAGCTGGTTGAAGTATTGATAACGGCTGTCCCGACCGGCTTCTTCCAGGGTCTTTTTTTGTCGGGCTGCCTGCTCACGAATATCTACGGTTTGAGCGTAGAAAGGAATACCCCACCCGGTACAGGTGCGGGCAACTAGTTCCTGTTCATCATCAGCCTCCTGACGCAGACTATGATTCAGGTGGGCAACTGCTAATTGAAAACCAAATTCCCCCCGCAATTTATATAAAATATGCAGCAGGGCCATGGAATCGGGTCCCCCGGAAACCCCGACAATAATGAAATTATGGTCGCATAACATATTATGTTCCTGCAGATAGCGGGCTACTTTATTTAGCATCTTCCTAACCTTTCCTGCTCAGTTGCTTATACTATTATGCTACCTGCTTTTTTAAAGCTGTCAAATCATGCCGGGGAGTCTTAATTGTAATCGCTGTTAACTACTAATTTAATTACAATCACCGTCATATCATCACGGGGTATCCCCTGACACATGGCCAGAGCTCCAGCCAGAATAAGCTCAGCAATAATCTGCGGATCTGTTTCATGCAGACCTGACAAAAGATTGGATATCCAGAGCTCGCCGGTTTGCTGGCGATTAACTTCCAGCACTCCGTCACTGACCAATACCAGTATATCTCCTGGTGACAATAAGCGTTTTTCGCCGGCTATATCTAAATCATCCACTATACCTATGGGCAAAGAATTGGAGGTCACTATTCCCACGCGCTTGCCTCTTTTAATAAAAGAGGGGGCACTGCCAATTTTTATAAAATCAACTTCGGCTGTAAACAAATCAATTAAAATCATATCTAGCGTAGCGAACATATCAGTATTGGATTTTAACTGTAACACTGTTTATGGTGTGCAAAACCGTATCCGGCTCAAAACCACTGTCCAACAATTTCTCCAGCAGCCGTACAGCCGCCTGGCTTTCCCGGCAGGCCTCCTCACCCACCCCCATACCGTCGCTTAAAGCAATCAGCTTTTTGCCGTCTTTTAATGTAGTAAGCGTAAAACTGTCACCACAAATTGCTTCCTTGCCGGCCTGAGCTGAGCCGGTTACTACCTGGTAGGAACATGATCTGGTCAGAGTAAATTCACATTCCCCTTTACCGGTTAAACGCGGACATTTTCTCTCCCCTACCTGCAGGTTCTCACCTATTATGCCAGCTATAACCGGGGCCAGTTGTTGATTACAAGCCTCCCCGTCAGTACAGGCCTCAGCCGAAACTTTTAAATATAATTCCTGGCCGCCGCCCTGCATAACAGTAATATCCTTAAGCGATAAACCCCGGCGGCGGCTTTCCCGTAAAAGCTTATCCCGCAGCTGTAAGTCCACTTCATAACCACTGTCAATTTCACCAGCCAAATTACGAATAACCTGGCTTACTCCCTGCAGCTGGCGGGCAACCAGTTCGCGGGATTCCCCCAAACGGTTATTCCAATAGGTGTTTAATCGTAAATTATCAAATAAATAATTAACGGTATTAACTAATTCACGCCCATTAATACAACGACGTCGAAATTCATGCGGAGTTTTATCAAAATCCAAACCGTTTTTTAATTCAGCCAGAGAAAAAATCTCCATCATTTCCTGAGCAGTTTGGTAACAATCCTGTTGCCAGCAAGAATTATAGCGATTGCAATCCTCACAAAAACCATGGGCAATTTCATCATATAAATAGTTCAGATAGGTGTGATCTGATTCACTGCTTACCGGAGCGGCAAAAGTGCTGCTGAGCTCCTCAAAGACCCCGGCCAGACTCTCAATCCGGTTGCGGGTATGTTCTTCCCAACGCTGATTAATTGTACCGGATAGATGGTCTTTGGAGTTTGATATCCCTCCCAGAGAAGCCAGCGGGGCTTTTTCCTGCAATGACTCTGGCAGAACCACAAATATCAGACAGGCTATAGCACTTTCCCACATACCTATAATTGTGGCCTGGGTTTCAGAAATGAACAATGATAAGGCCAGGGTGCCCAGCATAAAGCCAATTACTACTCCCAGACGGCCAAATTGCCTGAATAAGCCGGCTAATAATCCTGAAACTGCGTACATACCCAAACTTTGAGTAAATATACTGGACGTAATTGAAGGAATAATTCCGGTCATTACCCCTACCATGGTAGCCGTTCCACTTCCCCACAAAAAAGCTGCCACCAGGATACCCAGCCGACATATTATGCTGCCAACCATCAAACCCGCTATCTGTACCTGATCGAGACCCATTATCAGGCCAATTCCCAGCACCATAAAAGCGGCAACTTCCTCAAAAGAGAAACTGGCGACCGCCTTTCGCTGTTTAAATACTTCATTACATAGCATAAAAACAAAGGTAAGTATGCCAGTCATCAAGGCTTCAAATACGGTTACCATTTCCCCGTAGAACGAAAATTCCCCTAATAAGAGAAATATGGTTTTACTCACTAATATGATTGCCACGGTAAGGGTCGGTAATCCCCACCAGGTCTTATCCCCGGGAATTTTAACCGTTGATAATACTCCGGCCAGAATCATGATGGTCAGCACATTATTCCATAAAGCCGGTCCCTGTAATACCGAAATAAACCCCGGCAGAGCGAAAACAGCCAATAATACTGTCCGACCAGTCTGGCGATAACCAAACGCGGCTATCAGAGCAAAAATAAACGGCAGCAGTTCTCCCAGTACAAATGCCCGGGCCATCAATACTGCGCCTGCCCCCAACAAAATATTATCTATGGTTACAAGCCCTTTAATCCAGGCAATGATTTCCTCCCTGCGTATGTCCGGCAACCAGTTGCTGCGCCGGAAAGACTGCCCGGCGTTCGCCTCTGCAATTCGCTGGTAAGGGTAGATTTCTATCTTGTCAAGCATTTTCATCCCCCATTCATGAGTGTTGTCCAACTATTATACGCAACAATGCTGGTAAATTTTGTAACTATGGGTCAGACGGCACGAATAGTTTTCAACAAAATCTGAGGAATAGGCGCTGATTTTTTTAATAGACACAGATTACACAGCAACATTAATTGTGTTCATAGCCGAAGCTTGAACACATAAGTAGTCCCCGACAGGGGGGTTTTGAGAAGATTTTCACAGCTACATTAATTGCGGAACCGTGTAGGTGGAGCATAGGAAGTCCTCGAAGAGGGATTTTTTTATAGAATTCATTCGGAGTAAGTTTCTCCATAGTGAGTTGAATTTTCTTTTGAGAAAGTTGCATAGTATTTTTGAACCTGACTATCCCTGCTACATTAATTGCGAAGCCCTATGGGCGGAGCATCCGTGTCCCTGAAAGGGGACTCTAACTGACTGGACCTGACGGTTTTATTTTTAATTTTAATAAAGTCAGGTCTAGTCGGGTAGAGTCAGAAAAAGTCAGGTTCAAATAATTATGTAACATCCCTTATATAGTAATACTATCTCTGAAGGACCTAACATTAAAAAGGCCACCCGTACGGGTGGCCTTTTTAATTCTATATGATTCATGTTCCGTAAGCTATGAACAAAACCGGCTATGGTATGGGTCTTATTTTAAGGCTAATAAGGAAATCCGGATTTATCTTTTTCTAATCAGGAATACTATTTTTTCAGATAAGCATACCAGTAGAATCCACCAACAAATATGGCTCCACCAACAATGTTACCCAGGGTTACCGGGATAAGATTGTTCATGAAGAATGTACCATAAGTAAACAAGCTGGCTACAGCGTCCGGAGCCATAGTGAACTTTTCGGCAACAGCGGCCGGTGCACCCTGAGCAACTGTAATTCCCATCGGAATGAAGAACATATTGGCAACGCAATGCTCAAACCCACTGGATACGAAAGCCATGATGGGGAAGAAGATGCCAAAGATTTTTCCTACTACATCTTTAGCAGCGAAAGCCATCCACACGGCCAAACAAACTAACCAGTTACAACAAATTCCGCGCAGGAATGCCTGTCCCCAGGTCAGGCTCATCTTGGCTTTGGCAATACCTGCAGCTTTGGCACCCATAGCACTGAGGCCTATAGCTCCGGTTGCCGGATCAACTGCCGCCCAGTATCCACCATAATAAATGATGTACATTAAAAGCATCGAACCAATAAAGTTAGCAATAAAAACTACTACCCAGTTATAAAGCAATCCGCCCCAGCCAGCCTGTCCATTCATAGCTGAAGCAAAACAAGCCATATTATTACCGGTAAACAGTTCGGCACCGGCAATAACAACTAACATCAGACCTACAGAGAAAACTGCTCCAAACAGGAAAATTCCCATTGCGGAGTCAGCATCCGGTGCGGCACCGACTTTGGTAGCCAGGTTAGCTCCAAAACCGATATATACGCCAGCCAGAATACCTAAAACCAGTAGTTTCATAAACGGCATTTCAGCCTTGGCTTTTCCTGCATTGCATACTGCTGCAGCGACTTCTGCGGGAGTTTGGAAATTCATAAACGCATTCACTCTCCTTAATAATTAAGTCTGGTTTCCTTACTAGACCCCCCTCCAAAAAATTACCCAGCCCAATTCATAACCTGTCCTCGCTTACTGTTTCGTTTAAAAACGGGCCACGTAACTGCAGCCCGCTCAAACTTCTTCATTCTCTGGTTGCACTCAGGTATAAAAGCGGTAGAATTATTATAACATGGTCTTTTAGATAGTATTTCATTCTACATTAAACGACGAATACCTTTTAGTACATACAATTTATTAGTTTAATTAATGGTTGCTATAATAAATATTTATATAGGGAGTGATCAAATGCACGCCAGGCGGGAATCATTAGATTATAACGATTTAATTCAGAGTTTAAACCAGGCAACCGGGAGTTTTGAACAATCTTTCCCTTTAAAGGATTTTGAAGCAGGTGATTATAAGCAGCATCCTTCATACACTTTATTAATCTGTTCAGATTCAAGGGTTCCCAGTAATTTTCTGGGCGATACCTTTAACCGTGTTTTTGTAATTGAAAATATTGGTAATCAGGTCAAGACTGGTGAAGGTTCACTGCTATACGGGTTGTTGCACCTTAATACTCCGGTAATGGTGGTTGCCGGTCATACTGACTGCGGAGCCATAAAAGCTGCTGCCGGTGATTATAACAATGAACCCGCAAGTCTGCGTAATGAGTTGGATATAGTCCGCCAGTCGATGGAGGATGCCCGTAAACAGGCCGTACAATTTGATGCTGTTGATGATGAGTTGAAGTATACGCGGTTGGCAGAGTTAAATGTTGACCAGCAGATCCGCTATCTGCTGGAACACGAGGAAATCAAACAATTGGTGGATAATAAATCCCTGCTGATACTGGGTATTATGCTGGATTTACATGACCATTACCAGGGC
>JAQVWB010000131.1 GCA_028698695.1 Syntrophomonadaceae bacterium
CAGCTACGCGTTTTTGACCAGCTGTCGGGCGCGCCACAGGCAGACACCTCCTATAAGCAAAGCTGCCAGTGAACTGGTCAAAGCCGCCAGTCCAGGTGACAACCAGATTTGCAGAATCATATATATGGCTCCGAGGAGAAAACCTGCTGCGATTAACAACATCAAACCTCCCACCAGCAGCAGTACCACAGCATATGCCAACCGGTATAAGTTCTCCTGCCACAAAGCTATTTCTGCTTCAAATAATTCCATCAGGCTGATAATTATGTTAATAACTCTGTCTACAACCACTATTTACGCTCCAGCAGACGAGCCACCAGTAAACCAACTCCAAAAGCTGCCAGAATACTAACCAGTGGTTTCTCTTCAATTTTCTTCTCGCCGGTTTCAATAAGATTCCTGGAATAGTCACCCGCTTTTTCAATAGGCTGTCTGGCTTTTTCCAGGGAGTCACGCAGCATGTCCTCCACCTGATTAATCAAACGACTGCCAAAATCCTTCAAATCCTGTTGGCCGCCTTGTCCGGTTCTGGAAAGCTGTTCTTTTAATTCTTGTATCTCCAATTTCAATTCCTGTAATTCACGATCAAAATTATCACTCATATTTTTACCTCCTTGCTAATATTTACTATCATTTTAACACGAATAAATGCATATTTTGTATATTATAGTTTAGATAGCTTATATTCTGTCAAGACAGCTTATTAAGTCTTAATAAAGGGTTTTATTTCCTGTTCCTATAATTTATATTGGGGTTAAACTAAGCCCATAGTCAGGAGGAATGTGTACATGCAAGAACAACATCTGGATTTTTACGAGAATTTAAGGAGTAGAGTAGTGGAGTGGGCTAACTCCAAAGAAGGCAGGAACAATAAATGGACTGCGTATATTTTAATTGTCCCGGATTTGTTTCATTTATTATGCAAACTAACCCTTGATCCTGAAGTTCCCGCCATGAGCAAGGCTAAACTGGGAATAGCGCTGGCTTATTTCATTAGTCCGATTGATTTAATCCCGGAAGCTCTTCTGGGGCCTTTGGGATATACTGATGATATAGTTATCACTGCGCTGGTACTGAATATGATGATCAACGAAACTGATCCTTATCTGGTGAAAAAACATTGGGCGGGGGAAGAAGATATCCTTGTACTGGTTAAACGCATCATTCAAACTGCTGACCAAATGATTGGTGGCGGTTTAGTTGATAAAATAAAGGCCCTGCTCAAACTCGCAGGTAAATAGCTAAACATTAGAGTGGCATGGTCAGAAGCGTACAGTAAGCATTACCTCATAGCCGGTCAAATTTATTCAAAGCATTTTGGATGGTATTAATATCTAATTGCTGTTTTTCATACAGGGGGATAAAATTATTATTTCCCTCTGTTTTTGCATCAGATTCACCTTCACTCATGCCGGTAAAATATACCATCTCATAGTCATCCTCCATGGGAGCAAGTGCAGTATAACCTGAATATAATCCAAGTACCAAACCAATAATCAGGGCGATACTGAAAGTATTCAGCCAGGAATACTTTTTCCCCGAAGCCGATTGCTTTGCCGGCATAAGTTCTACCTCCATATTTCCTGCAGCTTTTCCCTGGTTAATTGCCCATTTTGTACTGATATCAACATTTCTTCCAAACCATTCTTCATGGTTTGCCGGTAACCATCCTCATAGCCCATTTGCCTCCAGTAAACCGCTTCCTTGTCATAACGATAATCAGTCAGATATTGCCCGCCAATAATAAAACCAGCCATAAACCCTGCCAGCAAGCCGACTGTTATCAGCAATCCTCTTGATAATATAGCGGGCTTTTTAAATTGGGTTTCAGGCATTATATTTCTCTCCCCAAAAGTCAAAGTCTTAATCTTAATTATATGAACATAATGAAATTCTGCCAGTTAAATCTAATCTCATATCTTTATTTTATGATTTGTTGATAACTATGAATGAACATTATATATAGCAAACAGAAACCCTCTTCAAGCCACTATCCTGAAGAGGGTTTTAATATACAGTTAAGCTGGAGCTGCGACAGGCATCATGTATATGATCATATATCACCTTTTACTGTCCTCCCTTTTTAAACATTGAACATGGAAAAATCTTTCCTCAAAAGTTATATAGTCCTTATTACCGATTATGGACTTGCATATCTTGCACTGGGAAACTGCAACGTTCCTATTTCTTTCGTTTTGACATTGCTTTTCATATCTGGTCATAGCAGCGGTCATGAATACCACTCCTTTCTATTTGCCAACGATATTCAAGGCACTGTAATATTTCGTAAAACTGAACCTGAAACGCTTGTCGTTACTCCAGCCTGCTTCCCTATTCAATTAAGTTCGTTTGTATACATTATACCGTATGCTAAAAAATAATTCCAGCTCCGTATTTAACAACAGAATTGCCAATATCACCGGGAATGAGTGATATTGGCAAATCAAATGTGAATTCGATTATTAGGTTGATTTTAATCAATATTACCTGATTTTAGAAAGTAATTCCGCCAGCTTTGCGTCTCCAATTTCCTCCAAATCATACCGTACGCGAACAGCTGGTTTATCAATCTTCATAATCCGGCGTAAGTCAATTGGAGTACCGATAACTACTACTTCAGCCGGGGAATCATTAATGGTTTTTTCCAGTTCCTCAATCTGGGTCTGACCATATCCCATAGCTGGAAGCAAGTTGGACAAATGATTATATTTATTAAAAGTCTTTTTAATGCTTCCCACTGCATAGGGACGAGGATCGAGCAATTCAGCCCCCAGCTTTTGAGATATTATTACTCCGGCTCCATAGGCCATATCTCCATGCGTCAGGGTAGGTCCATCTTCAACTACCAGCACTTTTTTACCCTTTATGGCTTCCGGATCCTCAACGGTGATGGGGGAATTTGCCATAATAATAGTTGCTGCAGGATTATTGTCCATTATGGCCTTCTTTACTGTTTCAACCCCGGCTGGATCAGCTGAATCAACCTTATTAATAATGGCAATATCAGCCATACGCAGATTGGTTTCTCCCGGATGGAATCTGGTCTCATGTCCTGCCCGGTGCGGGTCAACTACTACAATGTGAATATCTGATTTGTAAAAGGGCAAGTCATTATTGCCGCCATCCCACAGAATTACATCAGCTTCCTCCTCCGCCTGGCGCAGAATAACTTCATAGTCAACACCGGCATAAACTACCATCCCGATGTCAATATGTGGTTCAAATTCTTCCCGTTCCTCAATAGTACATTTAAATTTGTCCAAATCCTCATAAGAAGCAAATCGCATGCAAATCTGTTCTTCCAGATTACCATAGGGCATCGGATGGCGAATAACAGCAACTTTCTTACCAGCCTCAGTTAGCAATTTGGCTACATAACGGGTAGTCTGGCTTTTACCGCTGCCAGTTCTGACTGCAGTCACCGCGACTACCGGTTTTTTTGATTTAAGCATAGTATTATTTGGACCCATAAGCCTGAAGTCAGCCCCGGCGGCCAGTACCAGCGACCCCTTATGCATTACATATTCGTTGGAAACATCACTGTAGGCAAACACTACCTGATCAACCTCATATTTTTCTATTAATTCAGGCAGCTCCTGTTCAGCAAAAATAGGTATACCCTGCGGATAGGCCGGCCCGGATAACCCCGGCGGGTATAATCTGCCTTCAATATCTGGAATCTGGGTAGCTGTAAAAGCTACTACTTCATAAGCCGGATTGTCACGAAAATAAGTATTAAAATTATGAAAATCCCTTCCGGCTGCTCCCATGATAATTACACGATTTACTTTCATATTTGTCCATACCACCTCTCGAATTTCTGGCCCTTGATTAGTTTAATACTATAATTCTCTATTGAGCAATATTTTTTTAAATGAATTCTGTGTACTTGTATTTTATTCTTTCCTTAAACCAGGGAAAATATATTTATATCTTCACGCAAATGCCATCCTCGGGCGGCATAAAAAAGTTGAGCCGATGAATTATCCCGGAATACCAGCAGGTGAATCTTGCCTGCCCCTTCATTTTTGAGTGCCTGAACAACATTATCCAACAGCAGGGTGCCATAACCATAACGTTGACAATCCTGTCGGACCGCCAGATGATAAACATAACCCCGGCGACCATCAAATCCTCCCAGTACCGTTCCAATAATCTGTCTATTCTTTCTTAACACCAAACAGGTATGAGGATTTCTCTCCATAAAACCAGTTATGGCCGCCTTATCATCACCCGGCCCCAATCCCAGCCCCGGAAGAGATGCCCATAAATCCCGCATCATGTCGATATCGTCTATTGTAGCAATATCTAAAAAACAACTATCATCCAAGCGTCTCATCCCCCATTATACGTTGGAATATTCTCTTCGTTATATTATTGGGCCTTATGCGACAGCTAGAACCATCCCTTGTCGCATATTTAACATTTTTACATATACATTTTAATATTATATCAGTACAATCTTCAAGTCGAGACGCAGGGGGACGGAGCAAAGGATAAACGAGACACAGAAGAACTGAACTGCACTCCATTTAGTAGCGGTAAGGACTTTGGCATTATACACGCTAATAGCGTCCACCATATCCGAATAAAGCGAAAAGTAATTGGTGAACGATGTTCAGTGTCTCCAATTACGCGTCGTCGGGCAATACTCAAACAGTGCTTACCATTTCATCAAGAAGTGTTCTTGCTGCTGTCGTTGAGATGCACCCTCTGATGAGCTATCCAAAACTGTAATCTGTCCTCCAGCCGGAAGATGATAGCGGAACACTTGCGACGTCCAAGGATGGACTATCGCGGTGCCATGGATGGCATGGAACGACCAAGAACCATAAAGGATTCCCGAACACTGCTATCTTTGCCTCTATAGATTACTCGGCAATACCGTCAGGCACTTCGGATGCAGGTATATAGAAGCAGTCTTTCCTATGAAATGGGAGCTCTAATAATATATTGAGCCAGTTTTACCAGCCCTTCGTGGCCCCTGGATTTGCTTCCCATTTGCTTATTTGCCTTGCCCATTCCTTTTATCGTATCACATCATTTTGTCAAAAGAAGGGATCAATAAACATTGACTGATAAATTATTGGTATAATACTTATATCTTTCCAGTCGAAAGGAGAAGAATTATGCCACTAAATAGAACCCAAAGTCTTAAACCGACTGTACATATACCGGTCGCGTTGCAAAAACGACTGGAAACCATCCATAGCTATCCGCTTATCGTCCTGCAGGCACCCTCCGGTTTTGGAAAAACCACGGCCATCAATGAATATCTGCGCCAAATGGACGTAGAGCATGTCTATTGGTACACCTGCATGGGAGAACCGCTTCGCAAGTCGTGGAACGGCATTTGCAGGACCTTCTCCCATATTGACAGGAGCACAGCGAAGCAACTGGAGACGCTGGAATATCCGACACAGGAAAACCTGGTGGATATAGCGGAGATTTTGAGCGGTTGTGTCACCGATAGGAACGCCTAGTTTATCATTGACAATTTTCAATACATACAAGGTGAATTGCCTGAGCGTATTCTCCATGCGCTTTCCCGCCATGGGTGTCCACGGCTGCATATTGTGGTCATTACTCAATTCATTAATCCGATGGATATCAGCGGAATACCAGCAGATCAGGCGGTTATCATTCAAAATGACGCCTTCTTTTTTCAGAAAGAGGATATCGACGCTTATTTCCGCGCCAATGAGATTGCACTCTCCCGGAACGAGCTTGACAGGCTTCAGATGCTGTCCGAAGGATGGGTGGCTGCCTTGAACCTCCAGTTGATCCGCTACCTGAGGGAAGGAGATTTCGAGGCAACCGACAGCATGGACAACCTGATCCGCTCCGTAATCTGGAAGTATCTGGAGCCGGAGGAACAACGCTTCCTTATTGCCGTTTCACTGCTGGAACGCTTCACGGTGGAGCAGGCGCATATCCTGCTGGGGAAGGACATTCTTCCGGCCGGTATCGTTCGGTTGCTGGGCGGCGGTTCCTTCATACATTATGAACGGGACAGCGGTGCCTAT
>JAQVWB010000132.1 GCA_028698695.1 Syntrophomonadaceae bacterium
GGTTGACCTGCAAATAGTATGGAATGTGGTAGCTCGCAATTTAGCGGAGATTAAGGAGCATTTAAGGGGATTGCTGTCTAACGAAACATTGGAATTTTGATTACTTACTAAGAATAACTTTCAGGAATTTGCGTAACCGCTCGTTTAAATAAAATCGGCTGTTTCAGTCCACAAATTTGACCCTCTTTTTGACCCACATTTTGACCCGCGGCAGGTTTTTTCTATAAAAATTGTTGACGTTCGGAAACAAACATAAACAGAGCTGAACCGGTGCTGGTACATAAGAGTGCCCTTCCTCTACCGCTGCATCTGGGGATTTAATGCCGAATAAACGGTGAGCTGCGACAGAATTCCAACACTAAAAACATGATCTTCGATATTCCTCATATCATTAGTGACCTGTCCCAAGGTATGACATTAAAGGCCGGGGATATAATCTGCACCGGCACCCCCAGCGGGGTGGGAATGGGCTTTGAACCGCCCAGGTATCTTGCCGGTGGTGATGTTATGGAGTGCTATATTGAAAAGATAGGCAAGTTAACTAATCAGATTGTTTTCACGGAACTCCGGAGGGGGTCATGAGAGAGGACGCGAATTGGGGCTTTTGAGCCCTGAAGCCACCGGAATTCAAAACAGGGTCTGTAACAATGAGGCGCCCGCTTTACGGTTTTAATATAGAGAGACCCAGGCAGAAAAATCAATTGATTTCCCCAAAGCACAGCACGTTGTTGTTTTTATCCTGGAGGCGGTATCCTTTGTCATTGAAGTATAGGTAAACGGTGCTCCTTATATAGACAGGACGGGCGAAGGTTATAGTAAAATGCTGCAGGTGGATGCCGGCCATGCATAGTCTGCTTATTATTAGGTTGGCGGTGCACAGACCCTGGATAAAGGGACGGGCAAAGCCAAATAGTGTTGCCATATAGGGAGTGGTGTGCACACTGACCAGATCCCCTGAAGTGTATCCATAGCGTATGGCCAGATGTGACGGTATAAAAAGTTCTATTATTCTGCTATTTTCCAGCAGTTCTGCCGGTACCCGGCTAATCCCCTTAAACTCATTGCTGGTATCTTCTTGCAGATAAAGAGAGTCCCTTTTAGGTAATTTCTTGATAACAAAGTGATCCCGTGTTTTTACATGGAGTTCTCCATCGCGATTAATTGCGGTATAGCCAATCATGGCAGCCTTGTCAGGCCTGATTTTCAATACATCTTCAAATGCATAATCGATTACATACACATCTTTGGGAACCAGGTCCTTAAAAAACCACATTTCACTTTTGAGGTGCAGTAAATGTTTAAAGTTAACGCCCAGTTCGTCAATTACTTTCATAAATCCAACTGCTCTGGCGAAATCAGAATAGGTAAAGGGGACATATAGGTTTTCTGGTACTTCAAAGAGTGAGTACCAGCGTTTTTGCCAATGAGGGTAAAGGACAAAGTGCTCGTCCCGGCCGATCCGGCGCCGTTTGAATTTTACGCGGTGTTTTCTTAAAACTCCTTTAAAAGCATTTTTGTAAAAAAATCTTTTGTAGGCTATGGTACCGGGGTATTTGTGATTAGAAATATATTCGATTTCGGGTTTCATCAGGGTCACTCTCCGTAAGTTTCATAATCCGGATATTTCTCCGGAAAAAATTCAGCGTTTATTTAGCATTAGTTTAATCCCAATCAGGTTAAATTATCAAGGTATTAATATGTAGAATAATGTAGCCTGACCGGGGAATTCGATTTAAATGCAGCGTATATCGAACATAAATAAAAAAACCGGCTGCAAAGCCGGCTTATGGTTCGATTATCTCATAAAACTCTCTATAAAGCGGTAGCGTTTCCTGGTGGTAATTATATAAATTATTTCAAATATACCCAAAGTATTAATTATCAAGAGTGCGATAAACCAGCCTGTATGGTTCATGCGGGCCGATCTCCACAGGGCCAGACCTTTCCAAAAGAACAGCCAGACCAGCAGCGGATACATAATCCATGGATTACTTAAAGCCTGTTGAATAAATTCCACTACCAACAACTCCTTTTAGCCTCATATAAGCATTATAGCAGTTTTTATTTTTAAGGTGATAACTAAAGTTTAAATTATTTGCAGACATATAATAAAAGCATTGGTTGTTGGCAGATGGTGATGTTTGGTGGTGTGTGCTAATATGTAATTAAATTGGAAAGACGGGGTGAGTGATAAAGTTATGGAAATGATAAGGATTGATAATTTTCGTTTAACTGATCGTAATAAAGCCAATGGCAATGTTATTTTTAATTATGAGGGTGATGAAGCCTGGGCGGATTTTAATTTTTATCTGCAGTCCACTTACTGTGTGAGTATTCGACTGGGCAGACATGATACTCGTCTGGAAACCAGGGATATTGAGGAATTCATTCGCCAGAATTCACAGGCGTTAAAGCAGCAGGTACAACCGGATGTGGAACGCCTGCGCCGGGAGCGGCGTGAAGGGATTATGGCCCAGCAGGATTAGTGCTTTGTCGGAATTATAACGGGAATAGTAGCAACCAGTTAATTATGAGGGTTTTGCATAATAAAATTTTCTTTTATTCTTCATGTAACTTCAAAATGTCATCCTGAGCGTTGCGAAGCATCATCAATAGTGAACGCAGAGAGCATTGTAGTCCCCGGAGGGGGGAACAACGGCACTTACGAGACTCCCCTTAAGGGACTACACCCTAACGGGTACCACTAATATACCCTATCGGGTGTAATTAATGTTGCTGATACCCCTTTTCGGGCGTGATTAAGGTTCTCAGAGTGACAGTATTGCAAGATTTTTGAATTATGAAAAATCTTCAATTTGCTCTTCCTGGTAAGTTATTTCTTTAAATATCGTATACACAATAGGTCTGCAATAATCAAAGCGAGGTATATTGCCCAAAATGATGGCTGGAAAAATGCTCCCGACAGGGCAGCATAGAAAGAGACAGCAATTAAGCCAATGGTTAAAGCAATAGCCAAAAAGCCTATATAAGTTTTCATATAATCTCCTTTGGTTTGTTTTATTTATTATAGTATAATACCGTTGGGTTACGGGGGAGATTAGACTAGATTATTCGCATATTGTTCTATAAGGATGGCAAGCGGGCCGAAGTTGCATACTGGGGATATCCGTGATATAATTTCTTTCCATATAGATAATGTTATGCTTTATTCCCCATTTGGGGAGAGATTTCTCAGTTAAGGAAGCTTTTACACAGGTAGTAATTTCATTGTTTTTTCAAGTGTTCTTCTCATATAATCAGAGTAAGTATAGTACAATGAAACTGGATAAAGACAAAAGCTAATATTTGTATTGAAACATTTTCATTATGTTTAAACCATGCTGTATGCTTAGAGAGGCGAGGTGATACCATGAAGAAAAGATGGGGAAAAGGTGACCCGGTTAGTTTATCTGATTTATTGAAGATTACCCCGGTAGCTAATGAAATAATGCAGCTCAGTGAGGAACTTGAAATCAGTCCTATGGATGTTTTGTGGATTGTAAATCAAATTATATATAATCATGATAGTCATTTACCGGAGGAGGCTCTTGAGTTTGTAAACAATCTCCAGGCTGAAGATGTGTCTCTTGAGGATGATTGGGATGAATTTGATATAGAACAGCTCGAAGATGAGTTGGACAGAGCTCTATATACGGTAAGTGTAAAGATTAATACATCGGGTCGTTTTCCGGAAATTGGCTTCAAAGCTGGTATCAGTGACAAAGAAGATATAAATTACTTTTTTGATATGGTATTAGATATGCTGGATAAGCTGGATTAGCTAAAATATGTTTACGGATAAGCCCGGGGGTGCCCGGGCTTTTTTGTTTGGACAGAAGGATTTCCCATAATTCTGCCGCGCTAAACATGCGTCGGACAGCAGGATATATTATGAGTGCAAAGAGAAGGTTAATTTATTGCCAAAAGAGAAGTTTTATAAGTTAAGCCGGCAAACAGACTGTTGAGGCTTATAGATATTAATAAGGGGAATGTCATGATAGTAGATTTAGAATCGGGAATGAAAGTAGTGCGTCCACAGGGGAAGGCTATGTTTCCATATAGCAATTCACTGTATATAGATGATGATATTGCTGTAATGATTGATGCCGGAGCAGGAGGCAGGGCGTATCAGGATATACAGTCGGAAAAGGTGGACTTATTGCTTTTAACGCATAACCACTTTGATCATGTAAATGGAGTTTCTTTTTTTAAAAATGCCCGGCTACTGGCTTCGGAAAAGGAGGCCCCGGGTTATACTGATTCGGAAATATATGCTTCTTATGCGGGTTATGAGTTGTGGGAAGAGTTAATGGACAGCCCCCGACAAATTAAATTTGGCAGTTTATCTGCTATGCCGGAAGATATACCGGTGAATCCCGGATTTCATCATATAGCATTAAACGGATATTTGCAGGATGGTGATATTTTTGATTTGGGGAAAAATAAATTGCAGGCAGTTTATTTGCCGGGGCATTCCCATGGTCATTTTGGTTTTATTATTGAACAAAGCGGAATTATGTTTTCATCAGATATTGATTTGTCGCCCTTTGGCCCCTGGTATGGCGGGTTGTTTTCCGATGTTGATCAATTAGTTGACTCAGTTAATCGAATTATAGAGCTTGATCCAGACATATTGGTTACTTCTCACCGCCGGGTGTTTTATAAAGGTCAGGATGATATTATTGGCAGTTTAAAAGCATATCTGGCTATTGCTATGGAGCGGGAGCAGCTAATATGGGAAGTCCTGCAGACACCGCAGACCAGGTCGGATCTCTTAAAACGGGACTATATTTCTCATTATCGTCACCAGAATGAGTATACTTTGTTTTGGACCAGAATGATGATATTAAAACATATTGAAAGTATGAACAAAAGAAATATTATTACCTGTGAAGATGGCCTTTACAGGCGCGCATAATCAGGAGGGTATAATTTGCATAAGCGACAGTTTATCTATATAGCTTTGGCGGCTCTGGTTTTATTTTTCCTGTCCAGGCAACTGCAGGAACCTGCCCGAATTGAGCCGGAGTTGCTTTCCCGGCAGACAATTATGCAGCAGTTTGAATCTGAAGCAGATGTATCAGTAGCCTTTCCTCATAAGTATCGGGGAGATAATGGAGATGCATTTTATGTAATCCTGGAGAAATCGGGCCAGACAGTTACCGATTATTATGAAATCTATAAAGATAATGATAAGAATAAACTGCAGTATCGTATTAAAGACCATTGGGAGAATATTCGGTTGCCGCATAGTCGTTTTGAAGTTTATAAACTGGAACAGGGTAAATGGCAACTGCTGAGTGAATAAAACCCTGGGGGAGGGATTTATCATGGCTTTAGAGCAAAATTATGCCATATTTGTTTTAACCATTTTGCTTATGGTGATTGTATCTCTGCTTTTAAAGAACCGCTGGGAATCGGCTTTTAAACAAAAAATGCAGCAAATTTTACATGAAAATATTACGCTTAAAGAAAGACTGACTTTATCTGATTCCAGGGTTACAGAATTAAAGGCTGAAGCGGAGGTCTGCAAACAGGAAATCAGTCAGTTAAGAGACTGGTTGACTGACGAGCAACAGAAAAAGTCGGCTGCAGAAGAAAAAGTATTATTAATACCGGAATTACAGCGTGAAGTTCAATCCCGGGAAGAAAGCAACCTGAACTTGTTGGAACAAAACGCTATGCTAAGAGAAAAGCTGGCTGAGCTGGAAACAGTGTTGCAGAAGGAACGACAACAAAATGAGGAAAAATTGCAGTTGCTGAATGATGCGCAGGTACAAATGACAGATGCGTTTAAAGCTCTGTCTGCTGAAGCTTTGAACCGGAATAACCAGTCATTCATGAATCTGGCTCAGGCCACTTTGGAGAAATATCAGGATGGTGCCCGTAATGATTTGGATAGCAGGCAAAAAGCCATAAACAGTATGATAGAACCTTTTCAGGAGTCCTTAAAAAAGGTTGACGAACAAATTCGCAGTATTGAAAAAGAAAGGGAGAGGTCTTTTGGCAGTCTTTCTGAACA
>JAQVWB010000133.1 GCA_028698695.1 Syntrophomonadaceae bacterium
CCTGCATGTAGTCAGATCGTTTATGCTGGAAGCCAAACTGGGTAAGCCCCTTGAAATGGATGAAATTATTCAAACTACTGATATATTGTTTAATCAGGTATTTGATGAAAATGACTTGTTTCGTCAGATGCGGCTTATGAAGGATAAAGATGATTATCTGTTTACACATTCTGTAAATGTGGCTATGTTAGGCATACTAATCGGACGTTGGTTAAAATGTGATGAAAAAACTATCAAGGAATTAGGCACTGCCGGTTTATTACATGACCTGGGTAAGGTATTTATTAAAGACGAAATTTTAAACAAGCCCGGTAAACTGACAGAAGCAGAGTTTAATGAGATAAAAAAACATCCTAAACTTGGCTATCAAATGGCGATTGAAAATCCTGAGATTAATTATGATATTGCCAATGCCATACTTTTACATCATGAAAGAGCAGACGGCTCAGGTTATCCGATGGGCAATAAAGGCTATAATGCTCATTTCCACGCGTCAGTGATAGCAGTGGCTGATGTTTATGATGCGATTACTTCCACCCGCAGCTATTCAACCCGCTCTTCCCCTTATGTAGCAGCAGAAATCTTATGGGAGGAATCCTTTGGAAGACTTGATCCTCGTATTACTAAAGTATTCTATGATAAAATTGCTAATTTTTATATTGGGAATGAAGTTCTTTTATCCAATAATGAAGTTGGTATAGTTATCTTTGTTGACCCGGCTCAACCTACACGACCAATCGTAAAAGTAAAGGACAAGTTTTATAATCTGCTGACGGAACGCAGCATTCAAATCATAGAGATTATCGATTAGATTTCAGGAATTATTAACATAATTTAGTAATCGCCATAATTACGGGATTATGTGAATAATTACGGATTAACTTGGTAAACTATCAATATCCGGTTAAAAAATTAGCATATTTAAAAAAAAATATAAAAAAATTAGGTTTATAGCAGGATTTGCCGATTTTTTGGGGAATGTAAAATAGTGTTTCTAATATTTTAATGCTAAGGGAGGACTATGTAGTGAACAAATCGGAACTTGTCAAAGCGTTAGCAGAGAAGGCTGAGATTACGCAAAAGGATGCTGCCAGGACACTGGATGCTATGGTAGAGACAATTCAGCAGGCTCTGGCCAAGGGCGACAAAGTACAAATCATCGGTTTTGGAAGTTTTGAGGTACGTGACCGGAAAGAAAGAAAAGTTATCAGTCCGGCAACCGGCAAAGAAATTAATGTTCCTGCCACCAAAGTCCCTGCATTTAAGCCTGGAAAATCCTTGAAGGAAGCGGTTGCAGCTAACAAAAAGGCTGCAAAGAAACCAGCAAAACCGGCTAAGGCTAAGAAAAAATAGTCTTTGAAACTATTTTATCTGGTAAAAGGGGCATGTTATTTTACATGCCCCTGTTTCTTTTTGCATAATTACTGACAATACTAAATGTTTTTATAAAATTAATAATAACTTGTTCTGATACATCAAATTAGGACATAAAACTATTTGTGGTTATAATATATATGGTCGAGGATTTATCTATAAGGGGGGTATATGTTGAACAAGGATTTGCAATCTCAGTACCGGGACAAGCTTATCAGTACTACGCAAGCGGCAAAGTTGATTCAATCAGGTGATATTTTGCTTTATGCACCATTTTTAGGGCGCCCGGTCGACTTTGACAATGAATTGGCTAAACGAGGACAGGAAATAAATAATGTTCAAATTTATTGTTGTGGTTCGATGCCTGAACCAATAATGCAAACTCCATTACAGGGACCGGAAATATTCACCTGTAATAACTGGTTTTTTGGTGCTCAGGATAGAAAACTGCATGATCAGGGTAATATGTTCTACATGCCCATTCAATTCAGCCAATTACAGGATGTTATTTCCAATGAAGCTTTTCATATTGATTATTATGTTCAACAGGTCAGCCCTATGGATCAATATGGATTCTTCTCCTTTGGTCCGGCTAATACTTATAGTTTTGAAGGTTGCCTGCAGGCCGGTAGGGTTATTCTGGAAGTTAACCGGAATATTCCCCGTATCCCGGGAGGCTCTGAGGATTCAGTGCATATTTCCATGGTTGATTATATTATTGAAGGCAATAATACGGCTTTGTTTGAACTTCCGCCCCCAAAACTGCCTACAGAAACAGATCAAAAGATGGCCGGGCTTATTTTGGAGGAAATTGAAGATCGTTCCTGTCTGCAATTAGGGATAGGAGCACTACCAAATCTATTGGGAGATTTATTATGCGGGGCAGGTTTAAAAGACCTGGGAATTCATACTGAAATGTATACCGATTCCATGACCCGTTTATTTCAGGAAGGTGTAGTTACCGGTAAGTATAAGACTACTGATCGGGGGAAAATTGCTTTTTCGTTTGTTTTAGGAACCCGCAGGACATTCGATTTTATGCATCAAAATCCTTTGATGGCCAGTCATTGTGGTTGTTATACCAATAATCCCAAAGTCATAGCCATGAATGACCGCGTGGTGGCCATTAACAATGTGGTTCAGGTGGATTTATTCAGTCAGATATGTTCAGAAAGCTCGGGCCCCCGCCATATATCAGGGACGGGCGGGCAATTGGATTTTATAACTGGTGCCTGGTATTCACGGGGGGGTAAAAGCTTTTTATGTTTGAGCAGTACCTATGAAGACCGTAATGGAGAAATTCATTCCCGAATAGCTCCAATATTAAACCCAGGCAGTATTGTTACAACCCCGCGTACAGCAGTTGATTTTATCGTAACTGAATATGGAAAAGCCCGCCTTAAAGGCAAACCAACTTGGGAAAGGGCTGAAATGTTAATAGAAATAGCCCATCCACAATTTCGTGACCAACTGATTCAGGAAGCAAACCGCATGAATATCTGGCGTCGCACCAACAGGGAGTAATGAGGAAGCCGGTTACAATATTTATTGAGATGAATTTTAATATTTGAACCTGACTCTCCCTGACTATTAACTGAATGAACCTGACGGTATTGATAAAAGGTTAAATAAGATTATCGTTTAAAAAAATGATAATCTTATTTAACCCGTATAAGTTCCGCATTAATTTTGAGGTAAAGCTTGCTGATACCTGAATCCGGGCTGATCTCAATAATGAAAACGAGGCAGGAAGTGTTGAACTCCTGCCTCGTTACAGAGAATTAATTCTTAATAGTCGAATGCTTCAATAGGTATATCAAGAGCAGAGCTATCCCGGTCACAGATAATATGGGAAATATATTCTATGCTGGGAGTGACATTGCGCAGATACCATTTAGCGGCCTCGATTTTACCTGCATAGAAATTGTAATCGTGATGTTCAGTGCCTACTTCCTGTATTTTCCTCAAGGCTACACAGGCCATATCCAGTAGTAAATGTGAACAATGCAGTGAAGCGATTGCGGTTAATACCCGCCGTCCAAAAGTTGGTATCATGGCGGGATTATTATTTCGGAAGTCAACCAGACAGGTAAGCATTTTATCAGCACTTACGAGAGCTCTGTCCAGGTTGCGGAATTCTTTTTCCAATCCGGTTGTATAACGGTTCTCAGTTGAGAAATTTCTGGCTTCGGAAAGGAAGGCGGCAAAGACTGCTCCTCTGCCCATACCCATCTTGCGCCCGATTAAATCCATGGATTGAATAAAGTTGGTTCCTTCCCAGATAGAATATATCTTAATATCACGGGCAATCTGTGCTATCGGATATTCTTCACAATACCCGTATCCTCCATAAGCCTGAATAGCTTCCCCGCAAAGCCACCAGCCCTCATCAGTGGGGTAGGCTTTACATAAAGGCGTAATAACATCCAGATATTGCTGGGCTTTTTCCTGTTCTTGCGGATCAGGATCATGTTCACGAACATCAAAGTAGAACATGGCCTTCATTATCATAGCCCGGAATGCTTCCGTATAAGCTTTACCCATAATCAGCGTACGACGAATATCTTCATGATTGATAATGGCGGTTCTTTCACCGCGGGGGTTCATAAAAGGTCTGCCTTGAATTCTTTCCCGGGCATAATCACGGACATTATAGAAAGCGTTGGCAACACAACAGTGGGCCATATGCCCGGTTTCCATGCGGGCCAGATTCATCATCTGGAACATTTGTGTCATGCCTTCCCCGCGACCTTCATTTTCCAGGGGGTTTTTACCCAGTAACCAGCCACGGCAATTACCATTCTCACCAAAGGACAGGGCAGCAGTACATGAACCGTGCTGTCCCAATTTATGCTCTACTCCGGTAGTAATAACATCATTATCAGAAAAGGTGCCATCAGCATTAACCCAGAATTTGGGGACTACAAACAATGAAATACCTCCGGTACCGGCTTTGGCTCCCTCTACACGGGCCAGATAAAGATGAACAATGTTTTCGGTAAAGTCATTATCACCGCCGGTGATAAATATTTTCTGCCCTTTAATTTTAAAAACTCCGGGCTCATCAGTTGGATATGCTTTGGAAAGAATATCTCCTACATCAGAACCGGCACTGGGTTCAGTTAAACACATGGTACCAGACCAGGTACCATCCATCATTTTTGCTAAAAACATTTCCTTGACTTTGTCTGAGCCAAAGGTTTGTATCAAATCAGCTGAACCACTGGTAAGCAAAATATAGGGATAAAAAGTAGGATTGGCCGCACATAATAATTCCATTACGGCTCCATTCAGTATATGAGGCATAACATAAGCATCTTCTGACTTGTCAATATTACTGGTACCCCAACCTTCAGCCTGCAATTTTTTAAATAGCGGACCAAAGCTTCTGGGCAGTTCAACCTTGCCATTGACTAGTTTGACAGGATTTTGGTCACCATCAGTATTGGTTGGTTCTACTACTTCCTTGGCCATCTTTAAAATTGGTGCCAGAAAGGATTTTATATCGTCTTTGGAATAGTAATCTCTGAATTTTTCATAATTAAAAACTCTTTCAGTGGGAAGCCATTCCTGAATAATAAACTCCAGATCCCTCGTATTCATATATGCAAAATTAGAAGCCATTGTCTCTCCTCCTCATAATCATCTAATTTATAAGCTTTCCGAAATGAATTAATCATTTCGCCTATACGCTGCGCATGAGGACCTTCTATATTTCTCTGGTCCACAGACAGGCAAGTGCGGGTCCTCCTCCCACACAGAGGGAAGCCCCTCCCAGCGTAAGCCCCAGACGCTCCATCTCATAATACAGGGACACTACTATACGAAGTGCGGTACAGCCTACCGGGTGCCCCAATGCAATTCCGGAACCGTTAAGATTACATTTGTCCATGTCAAGATTAATACCAAAATCCTGCTGGAGCATAAGCCCGACTCCCAGGAACTGTGATGCAAAAGCTTCATTAATTTCCCAGTACTCAATATCTTCAAATTTTAATCCGGCTATTTTTAAAGCCTTGGGAATAGCAACCGCGGGTCCCAGTCCCATCACTTTGGGGTCAACACCTTCAGCGCTAATGGTAAGCATTTTCATAAGGGGAGTGATGCCCAATTCTTTAGCTTTCTGTTTGGACATGACTACTACAGCTGCAGCAGCATCATTAATTCCCGAAGCATTAGCAGCGGTCACAACACCACCTTTTTTAAAAGCAGAAGGCAGTTTGGCCATAGTTTCAAGGTTGGCATCAGGAATCATATGTTCATCGGTCTCGTACAAAAGCACACCTTTTTTACTCTTAATTTCAATCGGAATTATCTCGCGTTTAAAAATGCCTTCCTGTACTGCCCGCGTAGCTCTTTGATGACTCATTACAGCCAGTTGGTCGCATTCCTCACGTGTAATCCCATATTGCTCAGCAATATTTTCAGCGGTAATTCCCATATGACCTGGAACCATTCCGTCATATAGACCATCAT
>JAQVWB010000134.1 GCA_028698695.1 Syntrophomonadaceae bacterium
AATCCAGGCCAGGAACCAGGTAAAGATAGTGTAGCCAATATAGGCTGTCCATTGCGGAGCAAAGCAGTCCATGAGCAGGAATGCTTCAGCTGCCA
Organism: Syntrophomonadaceae bacterium; assembly: GCA_028698695.1. GTDB lineage: Bacteria > Bacillota > Syntrophomonadia > Syntrophomonadales > Syntrophomonadaceae > JAAYBS01. The sequence goes on from JAQVWB010000134.1 coordinate 96, forward strand.
ACAGAGCAATAGTAGAGGCAACCATCGGAGCACCATTCTTAGGATTAATCTCGGCTACCTTTTCCGGAACCAGGCGGTCAAATCCCCATGCATATATATTTCTGGCCGGTCCAAAGCTCATACCTGCAGCTGAGCCAAAAGTTGCCATAAAGAAAGCTAACGCAATCAGGAAGATAAATATGGGGCTCATGGTTAGAACACCAATCAGGATCGTAGCAAATGGTTCATAACTTCCCCATGGATAAGCAGCATTTCCGGTTCCGCTCAGGAACATTAAACAGTTGGTCCACATAGCGCCAAAACTCTTATAACTAAATCCATAGAAAATGGCCCAGGCAGACATTAATATGGTCAGAGAACCGAACATAGCCAGTAATTGAGATTTCTGAACGTTACGTACCTCACCGGCCAGATTGGCACCAAAGGTTGCACCCAAAGTGTTTAGTATAATGTAAGTGGAACCTGCCATAACAGTGGCACCGAAAAGGAATTTGGCGGGATGACCGGCGGCAACAGCTACTTTGATAACATCATCATAGTTCATTCCGGTCAGTTGGGTAAAGTTGGCAGCAAACTGTCCGGGATCAGCCATCAAGTTTGCTGCTATATAGGTGAGGGCACCAATAATGGTTCCGATTAATGCCATCCAGGACATTTTCATCATAGCTTTACTACCACGGTAGTAAACCATCCAAATAATTAAGATTAATGCAGTACCGATAAGAGCGCGAATGCCTGGCTGGTTGAGCATTTCAGCAATTGCAAACCAGGATTGATTTCCTGTAACAATTCCCAGTGATGCAAAATATTCAACGATAGCATACTTTATCGCCCAGTCGGTACATACACCGGTCCACGATATCGCTGTAAAGGATATCATGAAGCTGGACATCAAGCCCAATGATGGATGCAGAATACGGCTGATATAGATATATTCACCGCCCTGTCTGGGCATTGCACAGGATAATAACCAATATAGACCTGCGATAACAAACATTTGTGCTACGGTAATAATAGCCCAACCCATATGTGCACCGGGATATAAGAATGGTGCCCACATTAGATAAACGAGCGCATACATTAGTCCAGGATTAACGGTTGAGTATACCATGGTATCCCAGGGGCTGATCTGTCTGGTAAAACCGACGGCACTCTGTTGGAATAGTTCTAATCCCTTTGCCACAAATATCACTCCTATATTATAAAATAAATTACTCCGTCCCCACTTTATACATCAAAGTGTCCTGCCAGCCGGCTACAATACGGTAGTACCCGGATAATTGCCGGTCCAGTTCGGGATCTCCTGTATCAACCAGTAAGGGTCTGGGCATAATGCTCACCAGTTTATCCCGACTGGCCACAACGGTAATGTTTTCCTTGCCTGCATCTCGAATTACACGCGGACTTATTTGCTGATTGCCCCGGCCGAATATATGTCCTTGTCCTCCGATAGCGGTTACCACTATGTGCGTTTTTTTACCTTTGACAAATTCATACAATTGCTGCTCGTTAACATCATTGGCCAGGATCTGTTTATTCATTACAACATCAACACCCAGCAAGGTATAAGGCAACTCAAGTTTTTGCATGATACTTCTGGTCGTCGTACCGGGACCGATTACATAAATTGCATCATCTTGCATATTGGCAACTATTTCGGCGGCAATTCCCTGTACTTCCGCTTTTTCGGAACGAGCTCCGGATTTTACACTTTGCACATACTTTTTGTTTTCCGGAACATTTAAATAACCATAAAGTTGTGCACTTAATCTGCCTTCACGAAAAGCATCTTCATCGATATCCATTACCTCGGCTTCCCGAATATTAACGGCTTTTCCTTCCAGAAATAAGGCTGCAGCTTCACCGGCACTTTTGGGGTTTATGGCATAAACCGCCGAATGTATCTTTACCCCGGCAGGTATTCCCAATACTGGTATATCCGAGCCGCTGCCAACTGCCGTATAGATGTTGCGAGCTGTTCCATCCCCACCGGCAAACAAGATGATGTCAACGCCTGCTGCCACCATATCTTGCGCTGCCTGCATGGTATCTTCGGGATTGGTTTCACCGCTATTTATAGAACCAATAACCCGGGGATCAAAGCCGGCTTCACGAGCCTCGACTTCGCCCATTTCATAAGGATAGGTAATAATCTCAACCTGATCTTTAAGTCTGGCTATAACCTTCAGAGCTTCTATTGCTCTAAGAGGAGATTCCGGTTTAGCTCCCAGCTCCCGGGCCCTCTTCTGAATTTCGGCCCCGTCGCTGCCTTTGAGCCCTACTCTTCCACCCATACCTGCAACCGGGTTTACGATTAGGCCTAATTTTTTCATTTTACTAAACCCCACTCTTTGTTTTACTGGCCTGTTTCCTGCCTGTAATCAAACGAGAAACAGGCCGATGATTTTAATGTTATTTCTTCAAACCTTTTTTCCTAAGGTACTGTCTCCAGGTGACAGCGATCAGTTCTTCATCATTGATTTCGGGATGTTTTACCCGATGGGTCGGACCATTATGCGGTGCTCCCTTGATAACTTCGGGTTCTTCATAGCATTCTCTGGATATTTCAGCCAAAACACCACAGTATTCATCCAGGTCATCCTTGCTGTAAGATTCGCAGGGCTCCAGGGTAAAAGGTTCGGGCACAACCCAAGGATGATGAGAAGTCCAATAGTGCTGAATACCGAAGTCGGACAGTCTCTGGTTGACATCTCCGGTTCCAAAGCCGGTATCCTGCTGCAGTTTTTCCCAGCTCCAGCGAACCTGTTCCAGACGGTTTTTGCCTACGCCGAAATCATAGTACATGACAACACCCTTGGTGTCTTTTAGTTTCTTCATCATGTAGTTGTTGTTCAGAACGGAGCAAATGGCGGCTTCTTTTAATCCTTCCGCACCATGCTGCATGATCCACATATAGGATTTCAGTATTACCCCGAAGTTTCCTAAGAAGCTTCTGGTTTTGCCAATGCTCTGCGGGCAGTTGTAATTTAAAACATATTTGCTGCCGTCAAATTCTACCCGGGGTACCGGCATAAAGGGGCTTAAGAACTCTTTGTAGCCTACGGCACCGGTTGCAGGTCCCATACATCCATGGGGAGCTGAGAAGGTTTTGTGCATGTTGAAGTGGCACATATCAAAGCCGGCTTCTTTGGCCCGGGCAATTCCCAGGAAGGCGTTGGCATTGGCCTGGTCATAGGAACAAAGGGCTCCAACGGCATGGGCGGCATCAACATATTCTCTGATTCTGGGGTTGTAGATTCCGGTGTCTTCGGGATTGGTTATCATGATACCCGCCGTACGTTCCGATAGTGCAGCTTTGAATGCATCGAGGGGAGGAAAACCGTTTTCGTCCGGCATCAGGGTGATAACTTTGAATCCTGCTGTATTCGGGGTTGCAGCATCACAGGGATGAGAGAACATGGTGGTAATGATTTCGTCTCTTTTATAATCTCCCCGTGATTGATGATATGCTCTGATGACTGATGCATTGGTGTAAACACCGTGTGCTCCGCCGCCGGGTTGGAAACTGAAGTAATCCAGTCCGGAGATTTCTTTCATCAACTGTTCGGTCTTGTAAATGATTTCCAATACGCCCTGCATGGTTTCTGCATCCTGCAGCGGATGTACTTCAGCTATGCCAGGATGGCGGGCTGCCATATGTTCCTGAACTTTGGGGCTGTATTTCATAGTACAGGTTCCCTGGGAAATATCTATATTGACATCTGTACCCATGGTTTCCTGGGACAGTCTTAAATAATGGCGATTTACTCTCATCTGGCTAACTTCGGGCAGACCAGGAGCCTGATTCCTCTTTAGAGCACCTAATACCGATACTCCATCGCCTACTTCCTGAGCAACTGCTGCTTCGGCTTTAGGTACTAGTACGCCTCTTTCTCCGGGAACGCTCAGTTCAAATATAATTTCTTCATCCCATTTTGCCTGGTGGAACTTTCTAAACCTTGTATATCTATCCCTACTCATTAACTCTCAGTCCTTTCTTATTAAGATTTAGTCAACCAAACTTAGCAGCCTACAATACCTTTGAGAGCGTAAGTCAGTTTGTCAATATCTTCTTTGGTGTGTATTTCGGTTACGCAGAATAGAGCACTCTGTCCCATCTCCGGGAAATCGAAGGATAGGTCTTTTCCGCCGAGGATTTTGTAACCCAGAAGTGCTTTGTTGATATCCGCTACGGTTTTTCCGGTCATGTTAAAGTCAACTACGAATTCTTTGAAGAACGGACCGGACATTTTTACTTCTATACCGGGGATTTCAGCAATCTTTTTAGCTGCATACTGGGATCTTTGCATAATGGTGGTACCTACTTCTTCCATTCCTTTGGGTCCCATTATGGCCAGATATACACCTGCAGTGATGGCCCACAGGCCGGTGCTGGTTCCGGTGAATTCGTTGGCTTTGTCACGTGAACCATAGGAGGTTCTGTCAAACAGAACTTCTCCGAATCCATATTCACCTTCGACCGAAGTTTCGGTAATACCAAACATCAGGTCTTTAAACTCGGAGATGTATTTCATGTCATCAAATGTAGCTATGAAACCACCCTGGCATCCGCCTGCTCCCAAATGTAGTCCTAAGGTGTGGAAATCTCCGCAGGTAATGGTTGCACCGTAGTTGGCTGGAGCTTCCATAACGCCCAGAGAAATGGGATCGGTATAAACTACAAATTCAGCGCCGGCTTCTTTGGCTATTTTGCCGATTTCTCCTGCTTTTACTTCGACTGAGCCGAGGTAGGTGGGATTTTCAATGAATACAGCACATACGTCTGAGGAGATCTTGCTCTTGAGATCTGCTACATCGACTAATCCTGCTGCATCGCATTTAAGGGTTACAATCTTGATGTCCGGTTCAGGCATGCTGTTCATGTAGTTTTTTAGAACCATCATGTTTTCGGGGTTCATCTTTTCAGGTACCAGCACTGTACCGCGACTATTAATGCGGTTGGACATTCTGATTGAACTGGCGGCGGCGGCGGCTCCGTCGTACATGGGGATACTTAATACATCCATGTCACAGAGTTCTGCCATTAAGCTGGCGTATTCAAAAAAGGCTTGCCATTTACCATGGTCAGCAATGGATTCTCCAACATAGGCGGTCAGGAATTCTCCGCGGCCATTGATTTCATCACATACTGCCGGTACAAAATGGGGCGCGCAGCCAGCCCCCAGGAAGCAGAGATAATCTTTGGCATTTTTATTCTTATTAAGTAGATCTTCAGTATGTCTTTTGATGGAATACTCATCATATATGGGTTCGGGTAACTGCATTTCTCCTTTAAATCTCAGCTCTTCCGGGATTTCTCTTTCGTAGAGCTCCATAGGATCGTTAATCCCGATAAGTTTCATCATTTCTGCTTTTACTTCGGGGACTGAGTTTGGGATATACGGGTAGACTATTTGTTTATTACTCATCCTCTTTCCTCCATTCTTTTTGATTTAGTGCTTTTCCAAAGTGCTGCTGAAATAATCCTATAAAAACACCTCCTAAACTTTCCGCCGTTTTTACGGTTAAGGAACTGACAAACCTTTTAAGCTACAGCAACAAACCATTGGAACATATTATGAGCCTCGTATAAGCAGTGTTGCTCACTTCCATACATGGCCGTTTTTCAAAGCATTTTATTTAGCATTAAATTTAATAATTGGCTTTTTCTTCCTTGTTTTTGGCC
>JAQVWB010000135.1 GCA_028698695.1 Syntrophomonadaceae bacterium
AGTGGAAACCATGGCACGAATAGCCTATCGAGCTGAACAATCATTAAATTATGAAGAAATTTTACGGCAAAAAAGCCGGTATACCAATCTGACCGTAACCGATGCTATAAGTTATGCTACCTGTGCAACGGCTGCTAATCTGGGTGCCTCAGCAATTATTACCGCTACTCAGACCGGGCAAACTGCCCGCATGATAGCCAAGTACCGACCCCAGACTGATATTATAGCCACCACCACCAATAAAAGGGTTATAAATAAATTGTCATTATTATGGGGGGTTCAGCCGATTCTTATTCCGGAAACAGTTGGGACTGATGAATTATTTGAAGAATCTATTCGCTGCGCCATGGAATCCGGTTTAATAAATAATGGAGAATTAGTAGTCCTGACGGCTGGAATTCCTACCGGGAAAGCCGGAGCAACCAGTCTTATGAAAGTCCATATTATTGGTGAAATCCTCGTGCAGGGGATGGGGATTGGCACTGGAGTTGCCAATGGAATTGTCCGTGTTATACGGGATGAATCCGATCTCATCCGTATTGAGCCGGGCGATATTATTGCCATTGGTGATGCCAACAGTAGTCTGGCTCCTTATCTGCCGCGAATTGCTGCCCTGGTTGCGGAGGCGGGGGGGTTAACTTCCGATGCAGCTATAATGGGATTAAATGCGCGTATTCCGGTTATTGTCGGTGCAGTAAATGCTACCCACCTGCTGGAGGAAGGCATGCTGGTAACGGTAGATGCTCCCCGAGGCAGGGTCTATAAAGGCCTGGCCCGGGCATTGTAGGGAAGGGCTGAGGGGAAATCCTTTAATGGACACAGATTAACACAGATTTTTAATATGATTTTCACAGATCTTTTTATTTTTAGAACCTGACTTTACCTGCTACATTAATTGCGTAGCCTTGTGGTGGAGCATCATTGTCCCTGAAAGGGGATTTTGACTGACTTAACCTGACGGTTATTTAATAGTTATAAGCACAAATCGGGTTGAATCAGGGGGTATGGTTAAGGTATCACCCTCCGGGTACTCCATATGTTCCGCTTTCGCTTCACTATTAAGGTTGGCGCAGGGGGATAAAGGTGAGCTGCTCAAACAAAATATAAAGGGGACACGTTTTAATACGTGTCCCCGTGTTGGTTTATTCATACTACTAATCCTGCTTGTACATCTGCCAGCGATAGCAGTGTAGAATATCCTGCCGGTGGCAGGGTTGAGTGGTATTCACACCGACCGAACAGATGAATTCACAGGTATAAGCCAAAATAATAATTATTTCCCCTTAAAGTCTGCTCTTCTATTTTCCAGGAAGGCGTTCATACCTTCTTTTTGGTCATCAGAGGAGAACAGCATTGACCAGGCAATTTGTTCTGCCCGGCATCCGGACTTGATATCCAGATTCATGGAGTTGTTTATGCATGCTTTGGCTTCTCTCAATGCCAGAGGCGGCTTTCTGGTTAATTTGCGTGCAATCTTGGTGGCAGTTTCAACAACTTCAGCAGCTGGTACTACCATATTAGCCAGCCCGACACGGTATGCAGTTTCCGCATCAAAGAAATCACCAGTGAAGATATATTGTTTAGCTATACAAATGGAAGCACTGCGCGGAAAACGTTGGGTTCCGCCGGCTCCGGGGAATATACCGATATTGATTTCCGGAAAGCCTAATGTAGCATTATCAGCTAAGATGCGAATATCGGCGGCCAGAACCATTTCCAGACCACCACCGAGGGCTAATCCATTGACAGCTGCAACAGTAGGTTTATGGTTATCTTCCAAGGCAAACAGGGTTCTATGAACTTTATCCAGGAAATCACGGGCTTCAAAAGCATTAAATCCGTTTACGGCTTTTAAATCAGCGCCGGCAGCAAAAGCGTTTTCATTACCCCTCATAATAATAGCCCGTACTTCCGGATCATCATTAAAGCCGCTTATAATTTCATAGGACTCATCAAGTAACTTGATGTTAACAGCGTTGAAGGCTTTTGGACGATTAAGTTGAATAGTGCCAATATTATTTTCCACCGATACCAAACATGTTTCATATTGTTTATCTCTGTAAGACATTAATTTAACCCCCTTGTTTCATATATAACCTCAATGCAGGTTACTTGCTGTAATCGTAAAAACCTTTACCAGTCTTTCTTCCCAGCCATCCAGCCCGTACCATTTGTTTTAATAAACCAGCCGGGCGATATTTGGGATCACCAGTTTCACGATATAATACATTGCATACTTCCAAACCGATATCAATTCCAACCATATCGCACAGGGTGAAAGGACCCATAGGCCATCCGGCACCCAGTTTCATAGCTTTATCAATATCTTCATAGCTGGCCAGACCTTCCATAGCAATGAAGGCGGCTTCGTTCATACCGGGAATAAGTATTCTATTGACTACAAAGCCGGGACCTTCCTTTACCTTGATGGGTTTCTTGCCAATGGCTTTGGAAAGTTCCATAACTGCTTCTGTAGTTTCATCTGAAGTTTGTAAAGCAGGAATTACTTCGATCAGAGCCATTACCATAGCCGGATTGAAGAAGTGCATTCCCACGACTTTGTCCGGGCGAGCATAAGCAGCTGCAATTTCGGTAATGGAAAGAGAAGAAGTGTTAGTTGCAACAATGATTTCTGGTTTTAGAATGGAGGATAGTTCCCCATAAACTATTTTCTTGATTTCCATGTTTTCTACTACGGTCTCAATAACGAAGTCAACATCAGCAATATCCTGCAAACTAGATGTTCCGGAAATATTTCCGGTAACAAAATCTTTGGCCCCGGCAGGTGCTTGACCTTTTTCCTCGGCTTTTGCCAGACCTTTACCAATTCTCTCTAAGGTTTTGTCGACAATTTCCTTTTTAATATCATACAAGACCACTTTTTTGCCAGCGCCTGCTACTGCCCAGGCAATTCCCATCCCCATGGTTCCAGCACCCAGGACAGCAACCTTATTTACTTCCATACACCAGACCTCCTTGTTTTATTGGTGACCAAACAGACAGAAAACAATAAGAATAAATCATTACGAATCGTTTTTACTTTCCCAATCACCTCCCTTAGCCAGTGTATACCTTTTAAGGCTTGTATATGCACCAGGCATATTAAAACCTATTTTAAGGCGTAAGACAAAAACATGTCGGGTAATATAAACAGGAATTAATCCCGGGAATTATTTCCCCGGGCGATTTAATCGTTATGAAACCAGCCCACTATGAAGGGGACTGATGAATACCTCAATATTATAAATGAGGTAGTAATAATTTTCACACTCACTAATAACATAATAGCATAACCGGAACGAAAAAATTAGAGAAATATGGTAAGTGCGATAAGAATGTATATTATCACACCAGGATTTATGGGAAAAGGCCTGTCTTATGGTAAATAAATAAAAGAAAAAAATAAAAATGACCGGATTATATCCGGCCAATTGCGCGTGAGGCCTGATTAAGTGTTACCTGAGTAATTATTAAATGAAGTGTTTTCGAATCCAGCGTTCCAGTTGGCGGTAAAGAATTAAGCTGTTGAAATTCACTAATAAACTGACCCTTATCCTGGTCATCAGATTTACCTAATTGTTTGAGCATGGCGTCTATTTGTTGTTGTTCCAGATCAGAAACTACCATTAATTCATAATCGGTTTCAGCTACAGCGTCTTTACCAATATTTATTTCATCAGCAGATACATGGTAGGCACTTTTATCTGGTTTGACTCCTGCATCAGTTTGCGTAGCATTATGGTGGTTAATAATATTGCCCATATTACTTATGACTGCTATAGTCGAACCAATCAAAGTTGCAGCAGCAATAACGAAAATAAAAAAGAAATAGTATTCCTTTTTCATTTATATTTCCTCCATCAGCCATGGTTAGTGAATATATTGTAAATTATCCCGGACAATTTTACAATTTATTCTGAAAAATAACCTTCTGATGTAGATGGAACATATAAATGTTACCTTTATTCTTCCTGCCCTTTATTATCCTTAATTATAGTAACATCAACCGAATTAAACAGGGCAAATACCTCGTCACCTTTCTGCAGATTCAAGGCTTGGGCAGCACCACTGGTAATGGTAGAATAAACTGGACGATCACCTATATCAATTATCACTTCAGTTAAATCCTGACCAGACTTGACCTCCATTATTTTACCTGTTAACTTATTGGCCTGACTAATTCTCATCATAACGCCTCCTTTTATGTTTATATTTATTGTGCTTACTGACTTAATTTATAATCAGCCAAAATTAACCACAAAGAATAATTTTAAATAGTTTTATAAAATATATTTTAGGATAGGATATTTCGTCTGCCTGTCGAATGTATGGTGAAAGACTATAAAAAAGGTGGTATCTAATATGGAATTAAAAGATCTGATTTATGAAAAGGAAGGACATATAGCGTATATCTATATTAATCGCCCCCAGGCATTAAACAGCTTTACGCTTGACACATTAGAGGAATTCTACTGGATACAGGATCAGATATTAGCAGACATGGATATCCGCGTAGTAGTTTTAGCTGCCAAAGGGAAAATATTTTCAGCCGGCATTGATGTATCAGTCCTGAAGAGTGGTAATCCTCAATATGCAGTTCGCTATATTCAAAAACTGCAGGAATACTATAACCGCTGGGAAAAGATGCCGCAACCTATTATTGCTGCTGTTCACAGTACCTGTATCGGCGGTTCCATAGAAAATATTTTAGCCTGTGACATCCGCATATCGAATCAAAGCGCTACCTACAGCCTGCCGGAAATAAACTTTGGCTTCTCTCCGGATATGGGGGCTACGCAACGGCTTACGCGGGCAGTTGGTGCAGGTCAGGCTAAAAGGCTCATTATGACCGGTGACTTTATCAGTTCAGAAGAAGCACTTCGTATCGGTCTGGTTGATTTTGTCGTACCAGATGAGGAACTCATGGAATTTACCGCTAAATTGGCCAGGAAAATAGCCAATAAACCACCGCTGGCAATTGGAGTTGCGAAAAAAGCCATTAATCTGGCTCAGGATACCAGTCTCAGCGTAGGTTTGCAATTTGAACAGTTAGGCTCCTCTTTCCTGTTCTGTACCGAAGACTTCCAGGAAGGCCCAAAAGCTTTCTTCGAAAAACGCAAACCTAACTTCCAGGGTAAATAAAGCATATAAAAAACGAGTCAGAATTAATCTCTGACTCGTTTTTTAAACTTCTAACCGGATTGGGACCGGCTATCATTTTTCGGTAGCATTTCGTAATGCATACTGGTAAACATCCTCATCAATATAGCCTTTATCACGGAGAAACTTTATGGTATGAGTATGGTAAGCCCCCAAGGGATACCAATAACCCTTCCCATCCCGATACTTATTATTAACTGGCAACTGAAGCCTTTCAACTGATATCGCCATAGAGGCAATAAACTTCCCGGGTGAATTAAGCATTTGCTCATCAGTCATATCCCGGTAATCCCACTTCAAAGCGGTCAGTAATTCCTCGCTGTCCTGGGTACGGATTACAATAGGCTGATTATACTTTCGGGTTGCTTTGGCAGGAACAGAATACTCACTTTCATTTTCAAGTATGGTTCCATCTGAAACCAAGCTATCAAGTTCTATGCGATAAATATGCTCGGCAGGCAAATCCAATTTGGCAATTAATTTCTGTCGTTCTTCATCACAACCGGCTATCGAAGCCATCTG
>JAQVWB010000136.1 GCA_028698695.1 Syntrophomonadaceae bacterium
TAAGATTATGCAATCAGTAATTTGTCCGGGAGATTTTGTAATCGACGCTACCTGTGGCAATGGGCAGGACACAGTTTTTTTGGCTCAATTAACTGGTCAGCAGGGCAAGGTTATGGCTTTTGATATACAGGCTGAGGCTATACGGCGAACGCGGCAATTATTGTTAAAATACCAATGCCTTGAACAGGTAACTTTAATAGAAGATAGTCATGCCAATCTGGGAAAATACAAACCGGAAAAAATTAAAGCAGCTATGTTTAACCTGGGCTATCTGCCTGGAGGTTCTCACCACATTGTAACCGGCAGCAATGATACTATTACTGCATTAAAGACCATAATGGAACTTCTGGTTTTGGGAGGTATGGTTACAATTGTGGGGTATCCGGGATATGAAGCCGGGCAGCAGGAACTAAGTGAAGTAAGTGAGTATTTGTCTGGTTTAAATCAGAAAAGTTTTGAGGTTATAAATATAAAGGCAATTAACCAGCGGAATAATCCACCTCAGATACTGGTTTGTTCCAGGATTAATGGAGGTATGTAAATGAAACTGAAACGACATTTCACCATTACCGAGATTATTTCCAACCAGCGAATTACTACCCAGGATGAATTATGTGAAGCCCTGCAGGAAAATGGCTTTGCCGTAACGCAGGCAACCGTATCGCGGGATATTAAAGAGTTACAGTTAATAAAGATTCCCGATGATGAAGGTTATCGTTATGCCTTGCCGGATGCAGCCAATATTACCCGTTCCCAGGAAAGATTACGCCGTATATTCAGCGATTCAGTCATTACTATGGACTACAGTGAGAATCTGATCGTTATTAAAACCTTGCCGGGCGGTGCCCAGTCAGTAGCTTCAGTAATAGATTCCTCAGATTTCCCTAATATCCTGGGTACAGTAGCCGGTGATGATGCTATTTTTGTAGTTGTAAAGCCTATAGAAGCAGTACCGGAAGTATTAAAAGGGTTTCAGGAACTCATATAGCAGATATTGTGCATAAAAGAGGGATGTCCATGCTGGTGGAGATTTATATTCAGAATTTTGTCCTGATTGATGAACTGCGAATGGAGTTTGAGCCCGGACTTAATGTATTAACCGGGGAAACCGGAGCAGGTAAATCAATTATTATTGATGCGCTGGGACTGGTAATGGGAGAACGCATAAAAAATGAATTTATTCGTGATAGCAGTAAAAAGGCATTAGTTGAAGCGCTGTTTGAAATTAACAGCCAGGAAGAGCGTAATCTTCTGCTGCAACAGGGAATACTTGCTGAAGGCGAATCAATGGTGGTTATCAGTCGGGAAATATCACCTAACGGCAGAAATATTGTACGAGCAAATAATCGTATTGTATCAGTCGCTTTTTTAAAAGATATCACTGCCTCGTTGCTGGATATGCATGTCCAGAATGAACGGTCTTCTTTTTTTGAAAATGAAAAATATTTGCACATTGTAGATGATTTTGCTCCTGAAGCAGGTGCTTTTCGAGACCGGATCAGCAGCGTTTATCGGCAGTGGCAGGAAAAAGAACAAAAACTGCAGCAGTGGCTACAGGATCAAAATAATCGCCTGCAGAAAATCGATTTTTTATCTTTTCAAATCGAAGAGATTGAAGCGGCCAAATTATTCCCTGGTGAAGAGGAAGAGCTGCAATCACTCAGATTAAGAATCCGCAATGCTGAAAAAATATCTGCCGGCAGCCGGCAGCTTATACATATGTTATACCGACAGGAAGAGGGTAATAGTGCCCATGATTTAGTCTCATTATCGCTGGATGTGGTTCGGAATCTGATGGATGAACCTGTAATAGCGGCGTTAAAAGAACCTTTGGAGGAAATTATTTATAGTCTTCAGGAAATGGCCGCTACAGTTTCCGACTTGCAGGACTCGCTGGATTTCCAGCCTGGTGCATTGGATGAGGTAGAGAATCGTCTTTATCTAATAGAAAGATTAAAGAGCAAATATGGGGCCGGCATAGAAGAAGTTCTGGCTTTTTATCAGCAAGCCCGACAAGAGCTGCAGGAACTGGAAAATTATGAACAGGTGGAAGGTCATCTCCGTTCTGAAGCAGACAAGTTGCAGCAGGAATATTACCGAATAGCCGCCCAATTGTCAGCTGTTCGTCGTGAGGCAGCCAGCAGATTGCAGGACATGGTTGGCAGGGAATTAGCTGATTTGCATATGCCGCATATCATCTTTGAGATCATAGTAAATCAGAAGGATACCCCTGCTGTTAATGGTTGTGATGATATTGAATTTATGTTCTCAGCTAACCCGGGTGAGTCTCCCCGTCCACTGTCGAAAGTTGCATCAGGAGGAGAAATATCCCGTTTTATTCTGGCTTTAAAAGCTGCGCTTGCCTCTACTTATCGTATACCGACCCTGGTATTTGATGAAATAGATGTTGGAGTTGGCGGAACAGCGCTGGGGGCTATGGCGGATAAACTTTATCAGATAGCCGCTAATCACCAGGTAATCCTCGTTACTCATGCAGCCCAGGTAGCCAGTTACGCGCACTGTCATTATCTAATCGACAAACAGGTGAAAAACAACTCTACTTTTGTCCAGGTGACGCGCCTTCAGGAAGAGACCCGTGAACAGGAAATAGCCCGTATGCTGGGAGGTTACCAGTATTCGGATATAACCCTGCAACACGCCCGCGAACTTTTAAAGCGAAATTAAATCATCTGCATTGATACTGGTGAATCCTCATTATTCTATAGTGGTATAATTGAATATAATAGCTATAGAAAGAAGGTGAATTAATGGACAGGGAAATTATTTTCCTGGTTGAAGAAGCTCCCGAAGGTGGCTATGTGGCTAGGGCTCTGGGGCATTCCATATTCACCGAGAGTGATACGCTGGATGCCATTAAAGAAGCAATAAAAGATGCGATTCGCTGCCACTTTAGTGAAGACCAGGCCCCCGATATACTTAGATTGCATTTTATTAAAGAAGAGGTTATTGCGATATGAGGATACCTCGTGATATTGATGCTAATCACCTGGTTAACCTTTTAGGAAGATATGGTTATGAAGTAACCCGGCAAACTGGTAGTCATATTCGTCTAACATCAAAAATTTGCGGCGAAGAACATCATGTTACTATTCCAAATCATAATCCTCTTAGAATAGGTACACTTAGTTCTATACTCAACGATGTTGCAAAATTTCTTAACGTTGGAAAAGATAAAATAGTTAACGAACTTTTTAGTTGAAAATATTTAATTAATTGCTGATAGGAGACCGGGCTATTGATGAAAAAAAACGTCAATAGCCCGGTCTCCTGTCAGCTTTATCCCGTATGTCTGGTATAGTTTGTTCTCCCGGCGGGGAGAATAAATGCTATCAGGTTACGGGGAGTGATAATAGTGAATTTAAATATTCGTACCTGTATAGGAATATTCTTAGCTGGTTTATTACTGATAATTTGTTTTTCACCCGGGGCCCGCACGGTACTTGATTTACCTGAACATAAAACTCTGGTGGTTGGGGAAACCAGTGCAATTGAACTTGGTATTCCGGAACAGTTCAAAGATAAAATACAAATGCAGGTGGCCAAACCATCCCGCAGTGTATTTGCAACTCCTTATGAGTCACCAGTTATAGTTAATCGTAACTCTTCCGGATATGAAATTGTTGCCCTGAAGCCCGGAAAGGTAGATGTCAATCTAAAGCTTTTGGGATATATCCCCCTTAAATCAATGGCTGTGGAAGCTATTCCTCCCCGCCGGGTAGTGGTAGGCGGGCATTCAATCGGAGTGTTGCTCCAATCAAAAGGTATTATGGTGGTGGGTTTTGCACCTATGGTTAGTTCTGATGGAGTCAAAATGTGTCCTGCCCGGGATGAAGGTGTGGAAATTGGCGATGTTATTTTGAGTGTTAATGGCAAATCTATTAACAGTGAGAATGATCTGGCCCGCGTAATTGATGTTAATAAAGAAAATTCCATAAGTTTAAAGATTAAGCGCAGGGAAGATGTTATTAATGTACCGGTAAAACCTTATTATTGCGCTGAAACCAAGCGTTATCGCATTGGATTATATGTTCGTGACGGGGTAGTCGGGGTAGGAACCTTAACTTTTTGGGAACCCTCCAATAAACAATTTGCCGCACTGGGACATATAATAATTGATGCTGATACCAGGCAGGGTATTGATGTAATGCAGGGTAAAATAGTCAGTGCCTCGGTACAGACAGTTAAACCGGGAAAACCTGGCCGACCGGGTGAAAAAATAGGAGTGTTTAACAGTAATGGTGCAATAAATGGAAGTATAATTTGCAATACTAATTATGGTATTTTTGGCCATACACAATCGGTTTTAAAAAATCCCCTCTATGAATATGCTATGGAGGTTGGTTATGCCCATCAGGTAAAAACCGGTCCGGCGAAGATTTGTACGGTTATCAATGGTGAGGATATTGAGAGTTTTGATATTATAATTGAGAAGGTTTATCCTGGTCGAGCAGGTGGAAAAGGTATGTTGTTAAAGGTTACGGATTCCAGATTGTTAAATACTACCGGAGGGATTATTCAGGGAATGAGTGGTAGTCCAATTATACAGAACGACCGAATTATTGGAGCAGTTACGCATGTGTTTTTAAATGATCCGCAACGGGGTTACGGAATATTTATGGATAATCTGCTGTCAGAAATGTCAATTATGGATAATGCCAGCTAAAGTTTTCGACAAAAATTTAATTAGCCAGTTGCAATGCAAAAGGATTAGTTACTACATAAGTAGCCAACTGAGGAAATATTTTGTAATTTGAAACAATTCACTATAACCGTTATTATCAAATTGTATGCTGGATTATAGGGTAATTTGATGGAAAAAAAAAGCAGGTAATAGTTGGTGTATCGTCGAAAAGGCTTAATAAATTTAAATAATCAAATAAGGAGGGGGATTTTAGTCTATGTTTAATGAACCGGGTAAGATAAGAATACTAATAGCGGATGATAACCGTGAGTTCTGCGGTATTTTAAGGGATTATTTCAGTAATGACAAGGATTTTGATATCGTCGATGTTTGTATGAATGGTATGGAAGCTCTGGAAATTTTGCAAAAGGACGAGGTCGATGTACTAATTTTGGATCTCATTATGCCCTATATGGATGGTATAGGGGTTTTGGAAAAACTCAACGAATTAAATTTGCCCCGGCGGCCCAAAATTATTATTCTGACTGCTTTTGGACAGGAAAACATTACTCAAAAGGCAGTTCAGCTAGGTGCAGATTATTACATACTGAAGCCGTTCAATTTACCTGTACTGGGTGAGCGTGTCCGGCAGGTAGCTTATAATAATACGGCAAAGGTTGAATCACGCGGAACAGTAACTAATTTTACCATTACCAGTTCCTCCTCCCCTAAAAACTTGGAAGTTGAGGTTACCAAGGTTATTCATGAGATTGGCGTACCGGCACATGTAAAGGGCTATCAGTATTTGCGTGATGCTATCATGTTGGTAGTCGGAGAAATTAATTATCTGGGAGCAGTTACGAAAGAGTTATATCCTACCATTGCCCAGAAGTATGATACCACCCCCAGTCGGGTAGAACGGGCTATTCGTCATGCAATTGAGCTGGCCTGGGATCGGGGTGA
>JAQVWB010000137.1 GCA_028698695.1 Syntrophomonadaceae bacterium
TTTTAAGAAATCATTTTCAAATTCCTGCACCTTATCTCTGGGTATTTCGTCCAGGTAGCCATTTACACCCGTGTAAACAGACACTACCTGTTCTTCCATGCTCATGGGCTGATACTGTTTCTGGATGAGAATTTCAGTAACGCGCTCACCTCTGGTCAACCGGGCCAGAGTAGCTTTATCCAAATCAGAACCAAACTGAGCAAATGCAGCCAGTTCCCTGTATTGCGCCAGGTCAAGTCTGAGCTGACCGGCAACTGATTTCATAGCTTTAGTCTGAGCAGCACCACCAACGCGGCTAACTGACAGACCAGCATTGATAGCCGGGCGTTGTCCGGCGTAGAACAGGTCTGTTTCCAGATATATCTGTCCATCAGTAATGGATATAACATTAGTCGGAATATAGGCAGATACGTCACCAGCCTGGGTTTCAATGATAGGTAATGCTGTAATTGATCCTCCGCCCAGTGATTCATTGACCTTACAAGCTCTTTCCAATAAACGGGAATGCAGATAGAAAACGTCTCCGGGATAAGCTTCACGTCCAGGAGGACGCCGCAGCAACAAAGACATTTCACGGTAAGCTACCGCGTGTTTGGAAAGGTCGTCATAAATAATCAGGACATCAGCTTGATCTGATTCCATAAACTCTTCGGCCATGGCAACCCCTGAATATGGTGACATATACAGCAACGGAGCCGGCTCGGAAGCCGTCGCGGCAACGATAATGGTATAATCCATAGCTCCCATTTCTTCAAGCTTGGCTGCGATTCCGGCAATTGATGACTGTTTCTGTCCAATTGCCACATAGATACAAATCATATCCTTTTTCTCACGCTGATTGATTATGGCATCTATAGCAATTGCACTCTTACCGGTCTGACGGTCTCCGATGATTAATTCGCGCTGTCCGCGACCGATGGGTACCATCGTATCAATAGCTTTCAGTCCGGTCTGCATTGGTTTGTTAACTGGTGAACGGGCTACAACCCCTGGTGCCACACGCTCAATAGCGCGGAACTTGTCAGTATTAATGGGACCTTTGCCATCAATAGGCTGTCCCAATGCATTTACTACCCGGCCAAGCATAGCTTTCCCAACTGGAACTTCCATAATTCTTCCAGTGGCTTTAACTACGTCGCCTTCTTTAATATGGTTGTATTCACCCAGCAAAACAGCTCCCACGTTATCTTCTTCCAGATTAAGAACCATTCCGAAGGTTCCACCGGTAAATTCCAGCAATTCGCCGGCCATAGCGCCCTGTAAGCCGTAAACACGAGCAATACCGTCACCTACGTAGATAACCGAGCCCACATTGCTAACCTCGACCTCGGATTGGTAGCGCTCTATCTGCTGTTTTAATATCGCGCTAATCTCTTCCGGTCTAATACTCATTTATGTGCTCACCCCTATCGATTAACTTATCTTTACTTGTTTCAGTTGTTCTCTTAGCATGTCCAGCTTCTTGGCTACGGTGGCATCTATAACCTGGTCCCCCATGCGTATTTTTACTCCCCCGAGCAATGTTGGGTCAACCGTTAGTTTAAGCTGCACCGTCTTTCCGGTTGAAGCAGAGAGTTTATCAGCCAGGATTTTAATATCCTCTTCTGAAACTTCCCGGGCAGATATTATGTCTGCCATCGCTATGTTACGGGTTTCATCAGCCATAACTTTGTATTCATCCACGATTAAACCAATATAATTCCCACGACGCTTGTCAATGATCATGGATATGAAGTTCAAAGTTGTCGAAGATATCTGGTCTGTGAATATTTTACCTACTAATTCCTTTTTTTCCTTGGGCGGAATTAACAGATGGTCCAAATATTCCTGCAGGTGCTCAGTTTCCGATATAATCTGAACTACCTTTTCCAATTCCTGTTGAAATTGATCCACTTTACCGGTTTCCTGGGCTATGCTAAAAAATGCTTCGGCGTAACGCCTGGCAACGCTTTTATTTAACATAATAGATCGCCCGCCTCATTAACAAAATCTTTGACCATCCGTTTGTGGTCATCTTCATTAATAGCTCTACCCAGTACTTTTTCTGCCGCAAACATCGCCAACGATGCTGCAGTGTCTTTCAGTTCCATTTTGGCCTGTTCAGTAGCTGATTTAATTTCAGCATGGGCTTTGTCCTTTATGTGCTGAGCTTCTTCCTGAGCTTTGGCTGAAATTTCAGCTTTCGCAGTTTCTGCCGCCTTAGTTGCCCGGGCAACGATCTCCTGAGCTTCTTTGCGGGATTCCGTCAGGTTAGTCTGTGCTTCCTTTCTCATTTGCTCGACTTCGACTTTCATCTCTTCTGCATGTCTTAGTGAACCTTCAATAGTAGTACTACGTTGTTCCAACATTGCATTAATCGGATTAAAAGCAAATTTATAAAGCAGAGCTAAAAGTACAAAGAAGTTTACCGCTGTCCAACCTATGGCATAAATGTTCCCAAACTCAGGTGTATTGCCTGCAGGCGCTTCGGTAAGCGGGTTGCCGTGGCCGGATGCCATACATACGGCGGTAAATCCAAGTACTAATATAGTCGTCAAAAGGAGCACTGTCAGGTAAAACCGTTTGTTTCTTAACACGGATGTGCTACCTCCAATCTCTTGAGCAAATAGTTTTTGGGGCAGCAGAGCCGTTGCATTAATCAGCAACTCTACCGCCCGCAAACTGTCCCCTCGCATACAATTACATTTTGCCAACCAGCATGAATGCGATAAGTAGACCGTAAATGGTCAGAGTTTCGATAAAAGCGAAGGTTATAAACATCAGGGTTCTTACGTCCCCTCCGACTTCCGGCTGTCTGGCTATGGCTTCGATGGCTTTGCCACCTGCCATTCCCATTCCAACGCCGCCTCCGAGACCTGCTATAGATACGGCTAAACCAGCTCCTAATGCTATGCCCATTATTTTCCCTCCTTTCATCAGTTCGTGTGCACAATGTCCTTATAGACATTGTATATATGGGTTAATTTTAATGACCCTCTCCAGTAGCTGCAGCTATATAACTAGCTGACAAAATAGTAAATACGATTGCCTGGATAGCACCTAACAAGACACTTAGCCCCATTAGTGCCATCGGAATTAAGAACGGTACCATGAAAAGCATGTAAGCGATAACCATTTCTTCACCAAAAATGTTACCGAATAGACGGACGGTAAGAGATAACGGATGAGTCACTTCTTCAAGCAGATTTAACGGTAGCATTAGTGGATTGGGACTTATGAAATGGCCTAAATAGTGCATCCCATTTTCAGCAAATCCAGCTACATGCACCGAAAAGAAGGTAATTAAGGCCAGCGTCATAGTTACATTCCAGTTACTGGTTGGCGGCTGGAAGCCTTCAACTCGTGCAGCCCCTGGTATTAGTCCGCTGTAATTACAAAGCAGGATAAACAGGAAGAAGGTGGTGAGCAGTGGTGCCCACTTCTTAGCGACATGTTCTTTGTCCATAAGCTGGGTAAAGAAGTCGTAAGTCCATACAACTACCATTTCAAAAGCATTTTGAAGTCCGGTTGGAACTACCTGCATGTTACGGGTAGCAAAAAACGCAATTAATCCAATAACAGCAATAATAGCCCATTCGGTCACAATTATATGGTCTACTGGTATCGATCCTATATGAAAATAGGGTGCATCCCACATCCCAAAAATCATTACTCTATTTCCCCCCCTTCCTATTTTGTTGTCGTTCCGGTTTGTACTCTCAAACCGGAGTAAACCTTCAATCAGAACCGGTTGGTTCTGAATGATATCACCGTGAAGATTTACTTATCATCATCAGTGGTCCCTCTCCCCAAGTCCCCCGAATCAGATTTGTTATCAAGCTTATCCCACATGGCCTTCATTCCGGTGGTAATACCGAACAGACAACCAATCACAGTAAGCCAGGGATCTGTGTCAAAACGTCCATCCAGCCAACGTCCCCCGAATATGCCTATGGCGACAGCAGCGGCAACCGTGGTAGCTAAATTAATCGCATCACTTAATGATTTTGCCCAGTGTTTATTCTTTTCTGCCATGCCCCCACCTTTCAGGATATAGCCAGCAATATCCTTTAACTGTATTCGTCACTAAAAGCCAAAATCCTTTTTTGTGTTTTTTGAAATTTTTATAGCCCCGGCTAAATATATAAAAAGATAAAATAGACTGTTATTCTTAATAAATTACTCAGAACGGGTCGATAAATATCCTTTACGCTCCAATTTAGCCCAGTGTTCCTTTAAGGCTGCCTCGATATCTATACCAAATTGTTCTTCCATTACAAACATCATCGTTACTGCAGTTTGAGCTACATCAAGCAACTCACGGGCAATTTCCCGGAAAATAGTCTCGTCATCCCAATAGACAGCTTCCCCGCTAAGGCCCCGGTATTTACCAATTACCTGAGCCAGTTCTCCAGCTTCCTCCATAAGTTTAAGTGCTGTAGATTCCAATGTAGGGTTTAACTCATTTAATCTTGGTAAAGATAATGTTTTGGCTTGCATAAATTTTGCTCCAACCGTTAATTGTAATTGATATGAGTAATTATATTACTCCTGTTCAGATTCATTACTCTTTTCTATAACTACTAATTCAATTCCTGCTTCCTTCATTAAGTCCAGGGCAATATCATCACTAAAGTTACCCCGATGTACTACTTTCACTATACCGGCATTAATAATCATACGGGCACAAATAATGCAGGGTTGATTAGTACAGTACATAACTGAATCCTGAGTAGAAATTCCATAATAGGCAGCATTAATAATAGCATTTTGCTCAGCATGGACTCCCCGACACAACTCATAACGTTCACCGGAAGGAATACCCTTTTCTGTACGCAAACAGCCTATATCTCCACAATGCTTTAATTTACGCGGGGCACCATTATATCCGGTTGCAATTATTCGCTTGTCTTTTACCAGTACCGCTCCTACCTTACGTCGTAAACAGGTTGAACGGGAAGAGACCAGATCGGCGGTTTCCAGGAAATAATCATTCCAGCTGGGTCGGGTATGGCTCATGTTTCTCACTTCTCCTTATATACCGTACAATGGATATTTATCACATAATTGTTTAACCATGGCCCGGGCTTCTTCAAGTTTTTCCTCCCGTTCAGGATTGTCCAGGGCCAATGCCATAGCCTTCGCCAACACTTTCATATCATCCGCTTTCATTCCCCGACTGGTCAAAGCCGGGGTACCTACCCGGATACCACTTGTTACCATGGGCTTTTCCGGGTCAAAAGGAATGGTGTTTTTATTAACGGTTATATTGACTGACTCCAGTATCGCCTCAGCCGCCTTGCCAGTCAAGTTTTTAGGACGAACATCAAGCAGTATCAGATGGTTGTCCGTGCCTCCTGATACCAGTCTAAGACCATTATCCTTTCCCCGGGAGACACGTCATGTGGAGAACGGGGGAAAGGCTGGAATGGCATGGCCTTTTGGCCGTGTTCGGCTCATCCCCGGTGTCCGTGAAAAGGGAACACGCAAGGATTCTTCCTATTCGTACTGAGAACCGACACAGGTGCCCCTAGGTGAGAAGCCTCAGGTGTGTTGGGGTAGTCCAGGTTAGGGAACTCGGCAAACTAGTCCTGTAACTTCGGGATAAGGGA
>JAQVWB010000009.1 GCA_028698695.1 Syntrophomonadaceae bacterium
ACTGAATAAACAAGATCATAAAAAGCGCCAACTGCAAAAATAATGAATACTCCCTGGATCGGGAATATTTAATGAAAGCAATTACAATGATTATAGAAGTAATTATTAACAGATAATTGGTAGCAGAAGCCAATAAGGTATAGTATTCAGGGGAGGATAACAGCCAGAATGATAATGCAGTAATAAATGCTAAAACGGTTATATTTATTTTAATATCCGGATTAACAATTAGAATAAGCGCAAAGATTAAAAATGGCAGTGTATTCATAAGTAAAAAGGCTGCGCTTGCCAGGGGACCATTAGGAAGAAAGAAGAGTAAAAGAGCAAATAAAAAAGCAAGTGTAAATGGCAGTAATAGCTTATACATAGCTTTGTTTTCCCAAAAAAGTATAGGAAAGGTTAGAATTATCATTGACAAAGCAAATGTAACCATTACTACCAGATTATCCATCCAGGTATAATCTAACATAATCGCAGTTCTCCAAAGCTATTTTTGGCTTAATTGCTTATACATCATTTCGGCAATGCCAATTGAGCCATTTTTACTAATCTCACGAGCATATTCATCGTACAGCATGGATTCAAAAGTTTCTTCGGCGAAACTTCGGGTAATGAATTCACTGCGGGGGATTGAAGCCCTCATGGTTTCCATTACCTTGCTTAAAAAGACACTTTCAAGTTCTCGACAGGTCTGCATAAGCTTCTCTTCGTCTTTGGTTTTAAGAGCATTATTTAATACTTTATTAAAATCTTTACTTGATTTTGACCGTAAATTAGCTTGCGCTGCATATTCAGTTATGCTGCCGGACATGGAGGGGTCGATTTTCAAAAGCTATGCCCCCTTTCTGGCTTTAACGGCGAAGATTAGTTGCTGTCTGCAACATTTCATCCGATGATTGAACAACCTTGGAATTAATTTCATAAGCTCGTTGGGCTGTTATTAAGTTTACCATTTCTTCAACGATTTGCACATTGGACATCTCCAGATAACCTGCTGCCAGAGTAACGGTACTGTCTTCTTCAGGATCCCAATCAATTGGCTCTCCGGAATTAACGGTATCCCTGTAAAGGTTGCCACCCAGCTTTAATAAACCGGCCGGATTAATGAATTTTGCCAACTCTAATTGTCCAGCCTCCTGAATATCATCTTCACCTGGTAAGAGATAAGTAACCATACCGTCTTTTTCAATAGTTATTTCGTAAGCTTCCGGTTCAATGGCATCTACCCCGATATAGTAGTATCCATCAGAAGTAACCAGACGGCCTTCAGCATCAATTTTAACAGCACCATCGCGCGTATAGAGGGGATCATCTTCTCCGGGCACTTCAATCTTAAAAAAAGCTTGCCCGTTTATGGCTACATCAAGAGGATTTTGTGTATCCTGAAGGTTACCCTGTGAGAAGATAGTGTAAGTAACAGCCGGTTTGACCCCCAGCCCAATGTCAAGACCGGTGGGCTGATTAATTTCTTCATTAACGATTGGGCGACGAATTGCCTGATAAATGAGATCCTGGAATTCCACTCGCTGTCTTTTATAACCAACGGTGTTTACATTGGACATATTGTGGGCTAAAGAATCAACATTTAACTGTTGAGCGAGCATACCAGTACTGGCAGTATAGAGAGACCGCATCATGATAGTTGTCCTCCTTTAATAGCTTTTAAAATGGTATATCAGTCAGTCAATACCATACGGGCCTCTCGTGTGAGTCCAGCCCGATTATATTATCATCACTATACTATCGAAATATATAGTGATGATATTAACCCTCCGAATCGCGAAACCAAGGAAATATTAAAGAATAGCTTTAAATATCTCTATATAGCGCATTATTTGTAATGTTATCAACTAAATTACATATTAGAATTTTCATATATTTCTACTTCAATCATATTCTGATTATAGGAGGTGACAGTAGTGATTAAAATCTCCGATTTGCGAAACCGGGATGTAGTCAATTTACTGGATGGTAAAAGATTGGGCAATATTATTGACATTGATCTTGATTTGGAAAATGGTAAAGTAGTAGCTCTGGTGTTACCAGGCAGAACACGAGGATTTCTGTTTTCCAAGCGGGAAGACATTGTAGTACCCTGGAATAAAATTGTCAGAATTGGACGGGATGTAATCCTTGTTGAAGTACCCATGGTTAAAGAGATGGATGATTATCGCAGAGAGTATCTGCTTGATGAGGAAAACTATTAGAATAAGCTTAAGGTTGCATTGTTTGCCGGCTTTATAGATAATAAGGGCAAGTAACGTATTATGGCAGCTTATGAGGTGATAAGGTTGAGATGCCCATATTGTCAGGAATTAGAAAGCCGGGTTCTGGATTCAAGATCCTGTGAAGAGGGGACATCTATACGCCGAAGGCGTGAGTGTAATGCCTGCAAAAGAAGATTTACTACTTATGAACGTGTAGAGGAACGCCCTTTGTTAGTTATTAAAAAGGGAGGAAATCGTGAGCCGTTCAGTCGTCAGAAACTGATGAGCGGTATTACCCGAGCCTGTGAAAAAAGACCGGTGAGTATGGAAGCAATTGAAAAAACTGTGGCTGAAATAGAAGGTAAACTACGCGATAATTATGACCGCGAGGTTAGCAGTATTATTATCGGAGAGATGGTAATGGCTCATCTAAAAGCGATGGACGAGGTTGCCTATGTTCGTTTTGCATCTGTTTATCGTCAATTTACTGATCTAAACAGTTTTATAAAGACGATAGAACAGCTAAAAGGAGATTAAACATTATTAATCTCCAGTCATCATTATAAATTATTCTTCGATTTCCAGTTGAGTCTCAATCAATTGCCGGGCTTCTTGCAGACGCTCGGCTGGAACCAGCAACTTTGACTCAGCCAGGGGGCCAATAGTTATAGGAAACTGAGGCACTTCAGCTCGTTCAATTATCACCGGTATACCACAACCTCGCAGCATACTTTCCAGTACCGTATCATTTGGAGGAAAAACCGTGACTAACTTTACCCAATTGGATTTGTTTAATGGTGCCTGACAATGTGGGCAGATATTTATATTTCTTGATATGGTTTGGTTACAGTAGGGACAAGTCATTTTATCGCCTCCTTTTAATTATTTTATCTCATAGAGGAGCGGATAACAAATGCAGGATTGGCAATGGCAGCAAAAACAGGGGATCTTATACATCACTATCCCTGAATGGTCTGACAGGGGAGCATTAGCAGCTTTTTCCGCCCGGTTGGGCGGGGTCAGTAATATGCCCTTTGATTCGCTGAATATGGGCCTTCATGTTGGCGATGAACCACAGCATGTAGTTGAAAACCGAAAACGTTTTATGCAGGCAACCGAGGGGCAATTGGAACAGATGGTTTGTTGTCAGCAGGTACATGGTGATAAAATTAAACTTATAAACCAGAGCCATGCTGGACTTGGTGCCAGGGAACTGGAGACTGCAATAGCTGATACAGACGCAATGATTACCAATGTACCAGGAATATTTTTAACTACTTTTTATGCTGATTGTATTCCCGTATATTTCTTTGATCCGGTTAGAAAAATAGTTGCTCTGGCTCATAGTGGCTGGAAGGGGACTATGTTAAGAATTGCAGAGAAGACTATGCTGACTATGATTACAGAGTTTAAATGTAGGCCGGAAGATATCTGTAGTTTTATAGGTCCTGGCATAAAAAGTTGTTGTTTTGCCATTGATGATAATTTGGCAGATAAAGCCGGACATGAATTTGCTTCCTTAAGTGATATAATCAGGTACAATAATGATACGCATTATTGGGATCTAACGGCAACTATTCAACAATGCCTGCTTAAGGCGGGAATTGAGAATAACCATTTAAACATATGCCGATTATGCACCTGCTGCAACGCAGACAATTTTTATTCATTTCGCCGGGATCACGGAAATACAGGTCGCATGGGGGCAGTAATTACTTTATTGGAAAGGGATTAGCATATGAAACCATACAAAATTCTGGTTGTGGACGATGAAGATTATATTGTTGAGCTGGTAAGATTTAATTTGGAAAAGGAAGGTTATCTGGTAGTTTCAGCCAGCAACGGGGAAGAAGCGCTTAATTTAGTGGCAAATGAAAGACCCGATCTTATTCTACTGGATATAATGCTGCCTAATATTGACGGTCTGGAAGTATGTCGTACTTTAAAACAGAATCCGGAATTTAATGCTATTCCTATTATAATGCTTACTGCCAAGGGCGATGAAATCGATACTGTGCTGGGTTTGGAAATGGGTGCCGATGACTACATTAAAAAACCATTTAGTCCCCGGGAAGTGATAGCCCGTGTAAAAGCAAGATTAAGAGCGTTAAAGGTTCTGGAAGCTGAAAAAGTTGTAGGAGAAAAGGCTTATGTTATTAAGGAACTTATTGTAGTGCCGGAAAAATATGAGGCTTTTATAGGTGAAACCAAACTGGAACTGACCCCTAAAGAGTTTGAGTTATTAAGTCTTATGGTTGCTAATCAGGGTAAGGTATTTACCAGAGAAGCTTTATTGGAGAAGGTTTGGGGATATGAATATTCAGGTGATACCCGTACAGTAGATGTTCATATCAGGCATTTGCGTCAAAAATTAAACGATGATTCCAATTTTCCCGATTATATTGAAACCGTCAGGGGAGTTGGATATAGATTTGTTGAGAGTCGTCTTAAATAGCCGGGAGGAATATCATGCTGACAGTAAGTGAGGAAAAAAGAAAAATGGAAGCCATACTAACCAGTATGGTTGATGCAGTGATAGTTTTTGATCTCGATGCTCGTATGATAATTACCAATAAAGCCGCCGAGAATCTATTTATGGCCAGAGAAGGAGATCTCATAGGCAAAAAATTGGAAAGAATAGATTATTCAGGTCAAATAGGGGCTATGATATTTCAAGTGCTTAGTAAAGGTAACGAAGTCTTTACTGAAACAACCATTAGTCCGGGAAGGCAGATATTCAGGGTACATGTAGTACCAATTAAAGATGAAGCCGGTCTTATTGAGGGGGCAGTTGCCGTATTTCATGATGTTACTGATGCTCGTAATTTTGATCAAATGCGCTCTGAATTTGCGGGTAATGTTTCTCATGAACTACGTACCCCGCTGACATCAATTAAGGGATTTGTAGAAACTTTACTTGATGGTGCCATGGAAAACAGTGATACCTGTCGGCGATTTTTATCCATTATTGAAGCTGAAAGCGATCGCTTGACGCGAATGATAGATGATTTATTAAGCCTGTCATCAATTGAATCCAAGGAACGCATGATTAATCCCCAGCCGGTTTGTTTAAATCGTTCCATACGCAGTATATTAAATATCCTTGGACCACAGATTAGTGAAAAAAAATTATATGTGGAGTTTGTTTATCCTCCTGATTTACCCAGAGTTAATGCAGATGAAGATTTGCTGGGACAAGTCCTGATTAATTTATTGGATAATGCAATTAAATATACACCTCCGGAAGGATGTATTTATATCAGATGTTATAGAAGAGACAGTCGGATTATTACTACTTTCACTGATACTGGTGTGGGGATCCCCCGTGAGAGTATACCACGCGTATTTGAGCGCTTTTACCGCGTAGATAAAGCTCGTTCCCGTCACCATGGGGGGACTGGTCTGGGTTTGGCTATAGTCAAGCATATCGTGGAATCCCATGGTGGGGAGGTGTTTGTGGACAGTCAGGTTGGGCAAGGTTCAACTTTCAGTGTCAGTTTTTTAATTGCCTGATAGATAATTATATTGCGCAAAGAAGGAATTTACCGACACTACAAAGAAATTTACTTTTATTGGAGCCGATAACTCAAATTATTATACACTGGACAGGTGAATCAAGTGATAAATGTTGCTGCTAATATAGATAATATCAAAATCAGAATAGCGCGGGCTGCCAGGAAAAGAAACATTGATGCGAATTCAGTTACATTGATAGCAGTTAGTAAAATGGTTGATGTATCTTTGGTAGAACAAGTTTATAATTTGGGGGTCATAGATTTTGGGGAGAACCGGGTGGCAGAATTAAACCGTAAACGCCAGCTGTTACCTGCGGCTAACTGGCATATGATTGGCAGATTGCAAACTAACAAAGTAAAAGATGTGGTGGGTCATACCTGTTTAATACACTCCCTGGATCGATGGAATTTGGCTGAAGCCCTCGATCGGCGCGCAGAATATAAAGAGGTAATTGTACCAACTTTATTGGAAGTCAACATTTCCGGTGAAGAACAAAAAGCCGGTATTGCACCAAATCTGGTTAAATCAGTTCTAGCTGAGGTTGGGCAATTAAAATGGCTGAGAGTTTTAGGATTAATGACTTTGGCTCCACTTAACGATAATCAGGAAGAGAGCCGTCCGATTTTCAAAGAATTATATGCTTTGCGAGATCAATTAATTAAAAATTCATTTAGTGGAGTCGATTTGAAATATTTATCTATGGGGATGTCCCAGGATTTTGAGGTTGCGGTTGAGGAGGGCTCTAATATGGTCAGGATTGGCACCTCAATATTCAAAGAATGAACAAGACTGTTGATATTGTTGAAAAGGAGGATTGGCTATGGGAATGGCAGATAAGTTTTGGGCCTGGTTGGGTATTGAAAAGGAAGAAGTCAGAGAAGAAATCTATGAATTGCCGCAAGATCAACCGCATAGTTTTGAGGATGTTCGTTCCAATACTAATGTAGTGGCTATTCACAGCAATAAAACCATGAAAGTTGTAGTTTGTGAACCAACCAACTTTGAGGAGGTACAGTCTCTGGCAGATCATTTAAAGAACCGTAAACAAGTCATTTTAAATATGGAAATGACGCCGCCGGAAGTTTCACAACGAATTATTGATTTCATTAGTGGTACTACCTACTCATTGGAAGGTCATAGCCAACAGTTAGGTAAAAATATTTTCATTTTTACCCCCAGTAATGTGGAAATATCTAAAGATCATAGCGCTATGACACGCAGGCCCAACTGGTATAGTCCATTGGGAGGAGATAGATAAGTGCCGGTTTTAGGAGTTATTGGTTGCGGTAAAATGGCTATGGCTTTGTTGGGGGGACTCACAGAAACAGACTTGGTTTTTGATAAAATATTAGTAAATGATATTGACCAGAACCAGGTTGATTTGTTTTCGCATAAGTTTAATGCCCTCAGCACAGATTCAAATCTGCTGGTAAAATCCAGTGATGTGATATTATTAGCGGTAAAACCTGCTCAGGTAAATGAAGTTATTACGCTTACTTCTTCAAACTGGAATTCGTCAAAAATATTAATATCTATTGCTGCCGGTGTAAGTACTGTAACCATTGAGGCAGGATTACCTGCAGCTGTACCGGTTATTAGAGTTATGCCCAATTTACCTGCAGTTATTGGTCAAGGTGTTTCCGCTATTTGCCCGGGGGAATATGTTGAAGAAAACCATCTTGCCCTGGCAAAGAGTATTTTAAATGCAATAGGGGTTTGTGTAGAAGTATCCGAAAAACAGATGGATGCTGTTACAGCTATTTCAGGTTCCGGACCGGCTTATGTTTTTCTTGTGGCAGAGGCGATGATAAATGCTGGAATACAAATAGGTCTTGATGCTAAAATCAGTAGGGAGTTAGTGGTCAATACCATTAAAGGCAGTATTGCCATGTTAGATGACCAGGATGCTCATCCGGCCATACTGCGCGATCAAGTGTCTTCTCCCGGCGGAACAACTATTGCAGCCGTACGTCAGATGGAGGAAGATGGTATAAGAAAAGCGTTCTTTAATGGCATAGAAAAAGCCTACCTGCGTTCCATTGCGCTGGGTAAACCTCAAAAATAAAGGAGTATTGATTGTGGTTGCAGCCAATATAATATTATTTGTCAATCTTGCCTTTCAATTGCTGATTTATCTGGTTATTGGCAGATGTATTTTGTCTTTTATTAAACATAATCCTTATCAGCCTGTAATTAAATTTATCTATGATATAACTGAACCGATAATGGCTCCCTTTAAAAAATTAATACCTGCTGCTGGTGGAGTAGACTTTTCCCCGATACTTGTTGTTTTGGCACTTTCGCTGGCACAAAAACTTATTAATGATTTATTGCTTATGTTTTTATAAAGGGGACAGCACTATGAATACCAGCAATTTAGAACTTTTAGCCCCGGCCGGTAACTGGGAGGCCATGCAGACAGTTATTAACGCTGGTGCAGATGCAGTTTATGCCGGCGGCAAACGCTTTAATATGCGTTTACTTCGTAAAGACTATAACTTTAGTGATGAAGAATTAAAAAATGCTGTAGATTACTTGCACGAACGGGGAAAAAAATTTTATATAACACTAAACAATCTATATTTTGATTATGAGTTGGCTGAACTGGCCGATCACTTATATTTTTTACAGGGTATTGAGGTAGATGCCTTAATTATTCAAGATTTGGGCTTGGTTGATATATATAACGAAATGGGTTTATCAGTACCTTTGCATGCCAGTGTACAGATGGGTACAGGCAGTTTGCAAGCCGTACAAAGATTAGAGGATTTAGGATTTAAGAGAGTAATTTTATCAAAAAACTTATCACTGCACGAGATTGCCTATATACATGAACATACCAGCCTGGGAATTGAATATTTTGCTCATGGGGACTTGTGCATTTCCCATACCGGACAATGTTATTTCAGTAGTTTATTAGTTGGAGAAAGTGGTAACCGCGGTCGCTGTATAAAACCTTGTCGCTGGAAATACAGGTTGTCCGGAGATCATGACCGCATAGATGATTTTCAATACCACCTGGCCCACAAGGATCTTTTGTTATACCCTCATGTAGCTGATATGGTACATGCGGGTATCAGTTCATTTAAAATTGAAGGGCGCATGCGTCCAGCTAAACATTTGTATCCACTGGTATCTGTTTATCGCCGGGCTTTGGATGCAGTTATTGAAGAACCGGAATTATTTCAATTGGATAGCAGCGATTATGATATTTTGATGGAAAATCGTATACGGGACTTTACGAACGGCAGCTTGTATTGCAGGATTGATAGTGATTCCATTGGATTTGATGGAGCCCGGGAACCTAAGTTTCCTACCTCACCCAAAAAACTTTTAGCTTTAAAAGAAAATGATTATCAGAATTATTCCGGTGAAAATAATTTTGAAGTTGAATTAACTGTAAAAGTAGGAACCCTTGAGTCATTAAAATCAATCTTGCATGAAAAAGTTGAACGCGTCATTTTGGGACTGGATGATTTCCGACAGATTTCAGACACCTGGAACCAGGACAAGCTGGTGGTTGCCATTGGCTTATGCAAGGATAATGGTATAAAGGCAATAATTGAAACGCCCAGAATAGTTATGCAAAATGATATGCAAAACCTGATTCATGCCCTGGATAATCTACCTATCGAATTGCTTGAAGGTATAATGGTAAATGATCTCGGAAGCTGGCATCATTGTATTAATAATAACTATCCGGTTTTAGGTGGCCCAGGATTAAATATTACCAACTCGCGGGCTGGAGTCTTGCTTAATCAAAATGGGGTAAACATGATTACTATTTCAATGGAGAACAATTTCAGTGATACGATAAATATTTTGAGTGAAAACTATCCGACTGAAATGATGATTCATGGTCCATTATGCTTATTAATTACTGATTATTGTGCTGCTTGTGGAGCCAGGGGGGAGGACTTTAATAATTGCGGACATTATTGTCTGCAGGAATATGATTTAACTGATGAATTAAATAATCAGTATCGAATTCGCAGCGATATTAATTGCCGTAACTATATTTATCATCCCTATGACCTGTGTTTATTTAATTATTTACCGCTTTTAGCCCGAGCAGGAGTAAGCAGTCTGAGAATTGAGGGGCAATTTTATACACCGGAACTATTAAGCCAGGTAGTCAGTATTTATGCTGCCGGATTGCAGAGTTTAAATAATAACACCTGGAATCAATTAAGTAATTTCCAAAAATTATTGGAGCTTTTTCCCCAGGGACTAACCACTGCCAATTTTACCGGTAACTACCGGGAATAATTTATAGGAGGTTGGCTATGATTACTGGAATGGAAATACGTAATCAACAGTTTCGCAAAAGCATACGGGGGTTAAATGAAGAAGAGGTAAAAAACTTTATTGAACGGGTAGCTCTGGATTATGAAAGTATTTTCAGTGAAAATGCCCAGTTAAAGGAAAATGTTCAGCGGCTTGAACATGAGATTACTCGTTACCGCCGTATAGAGGAAACTATGAACAATACTCTGATTCTGGCACAACAGACGGCTGAAAACCATAAAATTAATGCTCGTAAAGAAGCAGATCTGATACTTGAAGAAGCCAAACAGAAAATATTTGAAGTTTTGATGTCTTACCAGGATGTGGTTAAGCGAGTAAGTACTTTTAATGCTGAAATGAAGGGTCAAATGACCGGTCAATTAGAGCTATTGGAGATAAATCAACGAAAGATGACTGAACTATCGGAAATATTTAGGGGCAATGATTTGAAAGCCATGTTAACAAACATTGAAACAGCATCCAGTCTGGATGAGTAATAATGCTTAAAATAAATAATACCCCGGAGGGTGTACGGCTGAATATTCGGGTTCAACCCAGATCTTCTCAAAACAAGATTTGTGGCGTGACTGACGGGGCTATAAAGATAAAAATTACTGCGCCACCAGTTGATGGAGAGGCTAATCAGGCAGTAATAAAACTTCTGGCTCAATGGCTTGGAGTTCCCCGTTCAAATATAAGTATTCCCAAAGGTGAAACTTCCAAGAACAAAATAGTTGATATTATCGGCATAGATGCCCGGTGGTTGGAGAATAAAATTAATGAATATTTATGAGAGCAGGCAAGTTTACGATTTGCCTGCTCTTTTGAACTGTTACTCAGGCTAGCCGACGGGACATTATAGAGATTATCATGGAACCAAGTATTAAAGATGCCCCTATCAGAGCTTTAGTTGAAAACATTTCCCCTGCGAACCAGAAACCGGCCAGAGCTGCAAATACCGGTTCAGCAGTAAGAACTATGGCAAAGCGGGTTGGGGTGCTGTACTTTTGCAGGGCATTTTGCAACAGAAAAGCTAAAGCAGTTGCAAACACAGCAGTAATTATAATAGCTGCAATTAATGAAACAGAAAAATTTGCCGGCCAGGGTTCTATTGCCAGACCTATCCCTAAACAGATCAAGCCAACAAATAAAATTTGTATACCGGTTATGGCAATAGCGTTATATAGATAAGAATATGAATCAACCAATACAATATGGATTGCAAAACATAAAGCACAGACTAAAATAAGCAGATCTCCATATGCAATACTGGATAATCCATCGGGTACTGATAGCATGTATAAACCGATGGTAACTGAAACCACAGCAACAATTGTCCCGGGTGGAGGCAGACGACGATGCAGGGAAAAATAAATAATTGGTACCAGAACAACACTGACACCGGTAACAAATCCGGCATTGGAAGAAGTGGTATATTGAAGACCTACAGTTTGAAAAGCATAACCAAATAACAGAACCAGACCCATTAGCATACCGGTAGCTAAACCATTACGATTAACCTTTCCAATATTTTGGGGTGACAATGAAGCCAGAACTGCAAAAGCCAGCAAAAAACGTAACCCCAGATACAGGAAGGGACCAATTTCCAGAAGAGCATTTTTAACTATAACGAAAGTAGTTCCCCAAATAAAGGCAACCAACAACATCGATAAATCAGCCTTTAGACGAGGACTAAGGCCGGACATAAATATACCCCCCCTATGCACCAATGTTTATAATAACATAAGCCATGAGAAAAGAGGTGTTATAAACTTATCATTGTCGATTAAAGTACGAACTTGTATAATTACTTCTAGAAGTTACGGATAAAAAATTTTAAGGAGTGAAGGATTGGATGAAGAAGTACGGACGTTTAATGATAGCTGTCTTGCTAACAGTTGCTCTGGTCTTTTCAGTGGCAGGTTGTGCAGGACAAACTGGAGATCAGAATCAGGCGCAACAGCAACAAAAAGTATTAAAAATAGGGACCAATGCAACCTTCCCACCATTTGAAATGCAGGATAATAATGAGTTTACCGGTTTTGATATGGATTTGATCCGGGCTATAGGTGAGGAACAGGGGTATAAGGTAGAGATTAATCACATGGACTTTAAGGCTCTTATTCCGTCATTAGGCAATAATAAGATTGATGCAGCTATTGCAGGGATGTCTATTACAGAGGAACGCCTGGAATCAGTCGATTTTACTGATGCATATTTTAATGCAGGATTAATTATCGCTGTTGCTAATAGTAATGAAAGCATAAAAACTACGGAAGATTTAAAAGGCAGGAAACTGGCAGCTCAGAACGGTACCATTGGAGCTGCTTACTGTGTGGAAGTTAAAAAACAGGATCCCAAAACTGAAACCAGAATATTTGATGATATTGGCGCTGCTTTCATGGAGCTGGAAAAAGGCGGAGTTGATGCAGTAGTTAATGACCATCCAGTTACGGCATATTATTTGAAAACGACTACCAGCACCAAAGCGAAAATGGTTGGAGATATCTTTTCTGCTGATGATCAGTATGGTATTGCAGTAAAGAAAGGTAACGCTGAAACGCTGGATATGCTAAATGAAGGTCTGAATAAAATTAAAGCCAATGGCAAGTATGACGAAATCTATAAGAAGTGGTTTTAATTTGCAAACAGTTTATTGTCGATATAGCGCGATGGGAAACCTCGCGCTATCAATTTGTCTATTAGGAGGAATACCTCGTTATGCCCTTGGTTGAAATTTTCGGTTTGGGAGTAATTGATAATATTACTTCACAGTATGGTTATAAAGTAATATCGAACAACCTGGTCTATTTCCTGGGTGGCGCAGGTTATACCGTATTTATTACTGCATTGTCTCTGGTGATGGGAATGATTTTGGGTTTGTTTGCCGGATTGGGCAAGTTGTCAAACAAAAAAATCTTATGTTTTTTATCAACTGCTTATATTGATTTTTTCCGTGGAACTCCGTTATTCGTACAAATATTCCTGCTCTATTTTGGTATATTACCGCTATTCTATGATAATGATCCTGTAACCTCGGCAATTATAGCCCTGGGACTAAATAGCGGCGCTTATATCGGGGAAATTATAAGATCTGGTATCCAGGCGGTGGATCATGGTCAGATCGAAGCTGCCCGTTCTCTGGGAATGAATCAAAGGCAGGC
The DNA here is from genome assembly GCA_028698695.1 of Syntrophomonadaceae bacterium. GTDB lineage: Bacteria > Bacillota > Syntrophomonadia > Syntrophomonadales > Syntrophomonadaceae > JAAYBS01. Next base: position 13,175 of record JAQVWB010000009.1, read on the forward strand.
TATGACTCATGTTATATTGCCGCAGGCTTTTAAAATAGTTATACCGCCTATGATTAACGAATTCATAGCCTTATTAAAGGACTCATCGCTATTATCAGCCATAACTGTACCGGAACTTATGCACCGGGGAGATCTGGTATTTGCCAATACCTATCAGGCTACCTGGGTGTTTGGTGCTATTGCTGTGATTTATTTTATAATTACAAAGATTATTTCTGTTATTGGTGATAAAGTGGAAAGGAGGCTGGCAACCGATTGATTCAGGTAATTGATGTTTATAAATCGTTTGGACAGCTTCAGGTATTAAAAGGGGTAAATTTCCAGGTGGCCCCTCGGGAGGTTGTATGTGTAATAGGGCCCAGTGGCTCAGGAAAAAGCACTTTGTTGCGCTGTATTAACCAGTTGGAAGCGACTAACTCAGGACAAGTATATATTGATGGTGAAGAGCTTACACACCCAAAAACGGATATCAACCAAATCCGTCAACAGGTAGGGATGGTATTTCAGCTGTTTAACCTATTCCCGCATAAGACTACTTTGGAAAATATTACTATGGCCCCTATCAAGATTAAAGGTATCAATAAGGCTGATGCTGAGAAATTAGCTATGGAATTACTGGGTAAAGTAGGCTTAACTGATAAAGCTCATGTGTATCCGGGAAAACTATCCGGGGGACAGAAGCAAAGAGTAGCCATTGCCCGGGCTTTGGCTATGCAACCAAAAGTAATGTTATTTGATGAACCTACATCAGCTTTGGACCCGGAAATGGTGGGCGAGGTACTGGCAGTAATGAAAAATCTGGCTTTTGAAGGCATGACCATGGTAGTCGTGACGCATGAGATGGGATTTGCCCGTGAAGTAGGGGATCGGGTAGTTTTTATGGACGAAGGTATAATAGTTGAAGAGGGATTACCGCAAGACATCTTTGATAATCCACAAAATCCGCGCACGCAAGCCTTTTTAAGCAAAGTATTGTAGTAATAAGCAGACAGAATGATAAGGCGAAACGCCAAACTTAAGGAGGCTTTACGCCTCCTGTTGTTTTAATTCCAAGCTGTAACCGTGACTGCATAATCCCGGGGGAAATCTTTGTGAGAGATTACGATAGATTGGCCTTTATCGTTTCGAAAAACAATCCGTCAGGTTCAGTCAGTAAAAGTCAGTTACAGTCAGGTTCAAAATTAATGCATACCTTAAGTTATTGGAATGGAGTTGCGGGTTATGACCAGGAGGAAAATGAATATGATATTGCAAATACTTGCTACCGCTTATCCGCATGCGTCAACCCGTTTGCATTATGATGATTTATATCAGCTAATGGTAGCAGTTGTTCTTTCGGCGCAGTGTACGGATGAACAGGTTAATAAAGTAACACCGGCATTATTTGAACGCTATCCTGATATTAACAGTATGGCGGAAGCCGAATTAAATGAACTGCAGGAATTAATTAACGGAGTGGGTCTTTATCGGTCCAAAGCTAAAAATTTAAAAGAATCAGCTATTATAATAAGGGATAAATATAATGGTCAGATACCTGACCAGTTTGAAGATCTGCTGACTTTGCCCGGGATAGGGAGAAAAACGGCTAATGTAATAATTTCAGTAGGGTTTGGAAAACCGGGTTTGGCAGTGGACACCCATGTTTATCGCGTAGCCAACCGTACTGGTATGGCTAACGCCAAAACGCCTCATCATACTGAAATGCAGTTAAAACAGAATATTAAGCCAAAAGACTGGAATCAAACGCACCATTTATTAATATTTCATGGTCGACAGATTTGCAAAGCCCGTAATCCTTTATGTGACATCTGCCCAATTGAAAAATACTGTGAAAAAAACCTGGATTCGCCTAGGCAATTAAAGAATAATTAATGCGAATAAATGCAACTTGACCATCATAACCGCTTGGTTGTGTTGATTACCTGTATATGCTAAAATAATAGCGATTCTTGATAAACAGTTTAAATTAATACTTTTATGATGATTGGAAGAGTAAGGGGAACTGCTTGACTGAAGAGAACCTGGGAGGGTGTGAACCAGGTGCGGCAGACTTCTGAAAATCACCCAGGAGTATTTGAACCGACGAAAAATTAGGTTTAAACGTTACCCGCGTTAAGGGTTTGGAGTGGCATGATTAAATGCTATTAGGGTGGTACCGCGGAAGAATACCTTTCGTCCCTGGGGATGAGGGGTATTTTGTAATTTAATGTTCCATTAATTAATGAGGTGATTTTTCAATGGCAAAAAGCAAGTATGACAGTACTTTAAATCTGCCCCGTACAGAATTTCCTATGCGCGCTAATCTTCCTGCGCGGGAACCGGATATTTTGTCTTTTTGGAAACAGGCAGATATTTATCATCAGGTTCAGCAGAAGAATGCCGGGAGACCAAAGTTTATTCTCCATGATGGTCCTCCCTATGCTAATGGTAATATTCATCTGGGGCATACAATGAACAAGGTATTAAAGGACATAATTGTTAAGTATAAGAGTATGAACGGATTTGACAGTCCGTATGTACCCGGGTGGGACACGCACGGTTTGCCTATTGAGCAGCAGGCTATTAAGAATATGGGAATTGATCGCCATCGTACTGACGTGGTTGAATTTCGTCGTCATTGCCGGGATTATGCGTTGAAGTATGTTGATTTGCAGCGTGAGCAGTTTAAACGATTAGGGGTAAGAGGGGATTGGGATAATCCTTATCTGACCTTAAAGCCGGAGTTTGAGTCTATTCAAATCAAAGTTTTTGGTGAAATGGCTAAACGGGATTATATATATAAAGGGTTAAAACCTGTCTACTGGTGCTCAGATTGTGAAACTGCACTGGCTGAAGCGGAAGTAGAATATAATGAAAAGTCATCCCCTTCCATATATGTAGCCTTTCCTGTTGTTGATGGCAAAGGTGTACTGCCGGAAGATTCTTTTATCGTTATCTGGACAACAACTCCTTGGACTTTACCTGCCAATACTGGTATTTCAGTTCATCCTGAATTCGATTATGCAGTAGTTAAGGTAGAAAATCAGCTATATACCATTGCCAAGGGATTATTGCCTCAAGTGGCTGAGAATCTTGGCTGGGAGAAAGTTGAGATTATAAAGGAATTTAAGGGGGCTGAAATTGACCGTGCCCAATGCAAACATCCTTTCTTTGATCGTATTTCGTTGGTGGTTTTAGGAGAACATGTTACTCTTGAGGCAGGAACTGGTTGTGTTCATACTGCTCCAGGTCATGGTGAAGATGACTTTTATGTGGGTCGGGAATATGGACTGGAAGTTCTGTCTCCGGTTGATGACAAGGGTAGATTTACTGATGAAGCCGGACAGTTTAAAGGTTTGTATGTTCATGATGCCAACCAGGCCATAATAGAGGAACTGGAGGCGCAGGGAAAGTTGCTTAAGGCTTCCAAACTGGAACACCAGTATCCTTATTGCTGGCGTTGCAAACATCCCATTATTTACAGAGCAACTGAGCAATGGTTTGCTTCGATTGATGGCTTTAGAGATGAAACACTTAAAGCTATCGATGAAGTCAAGTGGATTCCTTCCTGGGGACGGGATCGGATTTATAATATGGTTCGTGATCGGGGTGACTGGTGTATTTCCCGTCAGCGTACCTGGGGTGTTCCTATTCCGATATTTTATTGTGACACTTGTGGTGAGACGGTTATTAATGACGAGACAATCAATCGTATTAGTGCACTTTTCGCTGAACATGGTTCAGATATCTGGTTTATGAAGACTGCTCAGGAATTATTGCCGCCGGGATATAAGTGTGAAAAATGTGGCGGAGATAGCTTTACGAAGGAAACTGATATCATGGATGTTTGGTTTGATTCCGGTTCCAGCCATATGGCAGTATTGGAGACTTATGAAGATTTAAGCTGGCCGGCGGATATGTATCTGGAAGGCAGCGACCAGCATCGGGGATGGTTCAACTCCTCAATTTCCACAGCAGTTGCAGTAAGGGGGACTGCCCCATATAAGCAAGTTTTGACACATGGTTTCGTAGTAGATGAACAGGGACGCAAAATGTCCAAGTCATTGGGGAATGTGGTTGATCCATTGAAATTAACTGAAGAGCTGGGGGCGGATATATTAAGACTATGGGTTTCTTCAGCAGATTACCGTAACGATGTTTCCGTTTCAGAGAACATCATTCGTCAAAGTGCGGAAGCCTATAGAAAGATTCGCAATACCTGTCGTTTCATCATAGGTAACCTGGCTGATTTTAATGCCAGTTCAGATATGGTGAAATACGATAAACTATCTGAGCTTGATAAATGGGCATTACTGCGTTTGGAAAGCTTGATTCGCCGGGTTACAAAAGCTTATGAACAATATGAATTTCATGTGGTATTCCATTCGATTCACAATTTTTGTACGGTTGATTTGAGCAACATTTATTTTGATGTTTTAAAGGATACGTTATATTGTTCTCCGGCAGGAGCTCAGGACCGCAGAGCTGCACAAACTGTACTTTATGAGACAATTAATGCTTTGGTGGTAATGCTGACACCGGTTCTGGCATACACCAGTGAAGAAATCTGGCAGTTCCTGCGTAAACCCGAAGATGCGAAAAGTGTTCAGCTCCTGGATTGGCCGGCATTCAGGGAAGATTACCTTAATGTTGAAATTGGTGATCGTATGGACAAAATACTGCAAGTGAGAGAAGTAGTAACCAAAGCCCTGGAGGAAGCACGGGCAGCAAAAACTATCGGTCATTCTCTGGGGGCCTGCGTAACTGTTTATGCTGATGAAGAATGGCTGGGCGTCTTAAAAGCAACGGCTAATTTGGAGAAGACATTTATTGTCTCCAAACTGGAATTAAATTCAGTAGAGAATAAACCTGTGCAAACGGTAAGTCTGGAGAATGTTGAGGGAGTTTATGTGCAGGTTAGTCCGGCTGAAGGCGGAAAATGTGAACGTTGCTGGACCATTGACTTGTCAGTAGGTACAGATAATGAATACCCGGTATTATGTGATAGATGCAAGACGGTCATAATTGACCTGCAATAACAGGAGGGATAACCGTGGAAGAAGGAAAAAAATTAATAATCACGGTTCTAGGATATGATCGCGTGGGAATAATTGCGACTATTTCCGCCATATTAGCTGAAAGCCAGGTGAATATACTGGATATCAGCCAAACTATTCTACAGGGTTTTTTTACGATGGTAATGGTAGTAGATATGAGTAATAGCAAAGCTGATATTGGTCAGTTAAGAGACCTTTTAGTTGAGGCGGGCAGAACTCTGGGCCTGGAAATAACCTTGCAGCATGAAGATATTTTTAAGTTTATGCACCGAATTTAAAGCTGACGAATTAGGGTGTTGCCTTAAAACTAATCCTGGGATGGGGGGCTAATAATGCCTTTTCATATTAGTAAAGATGAGATTCTGGAAACAGTCAGAATGGTTCAGAGTGAGAATCTGGATATTCGTACGATTACCATGGGTATTAATATCCAGGATTGCCGTCATCGGAATGGAAATGCAACCGGAAAAAGTATTTATAAAAAGATTGTTAAATATGCCGGGAATCTCGTAAAGACCGGGGATGAAATCGAAAAAGAATATGGCATACCAATTATAAACAAGCGGATTTCAGTTACTCCGATTGCTAATGTTGCAGATGGATTGAACCGTGATGAAATTATTATTATTGGAAAGTATATGGATGATGCGGCCCGCGAAGTAGGAGTAAACTTTATCGGCGGTTTTTCTGCCTTGGTACACAAGGGATTTACGCATGGTGACGAGGAATTAATAGCTGCTATTCCACACGTATTGTCAAATACCGAAAGAGTATGCTCTTCTGTTAATGTTGCCACTACTAAATCAGGTATTAACATGGATGCAGTATATTTAATGGGCAATATCATAAAACAAACCGCGGAATTTACAGCTGATCGGGATGGAATAGGTTGTGCCAAGCTGGTGGTATTCTGCAATGCTGTTGAAGATAATCCGTTTATGGCAGGCGCTTTTCATGGAATAGGAGAACCGGAGTCAACCATCAACATTGGTGTCAGCGGACCGGGAGTCGTATTAAATGCTATTCGTAAACATCCGGAAATGGATTTGGGCGAGCTGGCCAATGTCATAAAAAAGACTGCTTTTAAAGTTACGCGTACCGGTGAATTAGTAGGTCGGGTAGCTTCACAGCGACTGGGAGTTCCTTTTGGTATTGTAGATTTATCGCTGGCCCCAACTCCGGCAATTGGTGATAGTGTAGCAGATATATTGCAGTCAATGGGTCTGGAAAGAGTCGGGGCTCATGGCAGCACTGCGGCTCTGGCTATGTTAAATGATGCAGTGAAGAAAGGCGGAGCGATGGCATCATCTTATGTAGGCGGTTTATCTGGTGCCTTTATACCGGTCAGTGAGGATGCGGGCATGATTGAAGCAGTCGTGGCAGGAGCTTTAAATATTGACAAGCTTGAAGCCATGACCTGTGTTTGTTCAGTTGGATTGGATATGATTGCTATACCCGGAGATACCAGTGCTGATATTATTTCCGGCATTATTGCTGATGAAGCGGCTATTGGTATGATTAATCGAAAAACTACCGCTGTTCGATTAATACCTGCTCCAGGTAAAAATATTGGTGATTGGGTCGAGTTTGGTGGTTTATTGGGAAGAGCACCGGTAATGAAGGTTAATCAACATTCACCAACCGGTTTTATTAATCGCCGGGGCAGAATACCTGCTCCTATTCATTCGCTTAATAACTAGGGGTATTGAATAAAAGAGATAAGGAATAATATGTGATAACGAAGCTTCTTGTGGGGAGATGAGCAGCGAAGGTTGACGGGGGAATCACTTATAAAATGAGGTGTTTATAAATGGACCCCAAACAGAAGCTAATCAACAAAAAACAGGAACTGGAACATATTATTAAAGCCCGTCAGGAAAATTTCATGATACCATTGCATGAGTTAACCGGTGATTTATCAACTTATGACCAACATCCGGCTGACTCAGGTTCTGAACTGTATGAAAGGGAAAAAGACCTGGCGGTTATGGAGTTATATGAACTGGAATTGGAGAAAGTGCATGATGCATTAAATCAATATGCAGAAGGAAAATACGGTATATGTGAAATATGCGGCGGGCAAATAGAACCCCAACGATTAAACAGATTGATTAATACCACGCGTTGTGCTAATTGTGCTCATCAATTACAGAATGGAATTAACAGTGTAACTGGCAATGAGTCACTGACTATGATTTATAGTGGGGAAGAACCGGAAGTAGCTGGTTATCAATTTGATGATAATTAATGTCTTAGAGTTAAACCGGAGGAGGATCTCTATTGAGAATTGGTGTATTTTCAGATAGCTACACTCCTTATACCAGTGGAGTGGTAACCTCAATAAAAACTTTTAAATATGAGCTTGAAAAACGTGGGCATGAAGTGTTTATATTTGCCCCCAGCTACCCCCATTATCATGTAGAGGAAAAAGGGGTATTTCGTTTTTACTCACTTCCTTCCCCTACAAACCCGGACTTTACATTGGCTATACCGGTATTGCCCGGTTTAAATATGCTGGTACGCAGATTGAATTTGGATATTATTCATGTACATTCACCAGTATTGATGGGCAGGGTAGGATTGCGTTATGCCAAAAAATATCGTATTCCAATTGTGTTTACTTACCATACCATGTATGACCAGTATGTTCACTATATCCCGTTGGCACAGGAATTAGCCCGGGAAATTACTATCAAATACAGCAATAGCTTCTGTAATAGCTGTGACCATGTTATTGTGCCGACACCGGAAGTTGCAGAGATATTAAAAAACTATCATATAAAAACTCCTATAACCGTATTACCTACCGGAGTACCGTTGCAGAAATTTGATGGTGGAGAAGAGGATTGGTTAAGGAGAAATTATTCTATTCCGGAAAACAATAAAATACTGCTATTTGTGGGTCGGTTAGCCAAAGAAAAAAATCTGGAGTTTCTTATTAAGGCTTTTAAAAAGCTAAAGGATAAACTTCCAAACACAACTTTAGTATTAACTGCACAGGGGCCTATAGAAGCTGAGTTGAAAAAGCTGGTTAAGAAATTAAACATGACCTTGGAAGAGGATGTAGTATTTACCGGAGCATTACCTTTTGATACTCTGGTTAAAGCATATTATTCAGCTGATTTGTTCGTTTTTTCTTCCTTGACTGAAACCCAGGGCCTGGTATTAATTGAAGCCATGGCTGCCGGACTTCCGGTGGTAGCTGTGAAAGCTAACGGGGTGCAGGATATGGTTGATCATAATATTAACGGGATTTTAACTGCGGAAGATATGGATGAATTTAGTCAGGCAATATTTACTGTGCTGCAGGATGATGAGCTATATGCCAGATTAAAAGAAAATGCTTTGCAAAAAGCATTCTTGATGTCTTCAGAAGCAATGACCACC